>PUOZ01000268.1 GCA_003553165.1 Thioalkalivibrio sp. | reverse complement strand
TTTCCAGGCCGGTGGTCTCCAGCACGGGTTTAGAGGATGCATCCATGTTTCGTTTCCTGATGGCAGTGGTTCTGGCGTTGCTATGGAGTGTTTCGGGCGCCAGTAATTCCCCGGATCCGCACCGGATCCTGGTTTTTGGCGATTCGCTCAGTGCCGCGCACGGCATTGCGGGCGATGCCGGCTGGGTTTCGTTGCTGGAACAGCGCCTCGACGAGCGCGACGCCCCCTGGCGCGTGCGCAACGCCTCGGTGGGCGGCGAGACCACGGCGGGCGGGCGGACGCGGCTGCCGGCGCTGCTGGAGGAATTCCAGCCGGACCTGGTGATCCTCGAACTCGGCGGCAACGATGGCCTGCGGGGCCTTTCGCTGCGGGCGATGCGCGAGAATCTCGAGGCCATGCTCGACGCCAGCGCGTCGGCTGGAGCCAGGGTGCTGCTTGCCGGCATCCGGATCCCACCGAACTACGGGCCAGTCTACACAGAGCGGTTTGCGGCGGTCTTCGCCGATCTCGCGGCCGAGCGGGATCTGGCCTTCGTGCCCTTCCTGCTCGAGGGTATCGCGCTGGAACCCGAGATGATGCTCGAGGATGGCATTCATCCCTCCGCGGACGCCCAGGCGCGCATTCTGGAGAACGTGTGGGAGGAACTCGAAGCCCTGATCGACCGCGTCGAGCAGCCTCATATCGCGAGACTTGATTAGCATCAAAGCTCCGCAGGTGGCCGGATTGCCGCCGTTGCAAGGGACGCCTTTTTGGGAGGCCAGGTTCTGGGCGAAGGTTTTCCTCCGTTCGGTCGCCGAGAGGGCTCGCCTCCCACAGGGCGCGGCCGTTCGGTCGCCGAGAGGGCTCGCCTCCCACAAGGGATGGCCATGCAGGGGGGCGTTGCGCACGAGCGGATTCCCTGCGGAGCTTGCGTGATAAATCAGGAAAGCAGATGACGGTCTTCGCCCTCTGCCGCGTGCTGACGTGGCAGGTTGCTATGGTGGCGGGTCCGGTTCGTTACGATGGGCATGGATCAAGGCGCGCAGTTCTTCGAGGATGGCTTCCGGCAGCAGCGAGCGGAGGACCGGATGCGCGTCCGGCTCGATCTCGCTGAACACGGGGAGCGTCAGGATCCTGGACTGGCGCGTCAGCGGGTCCCCGAACTGGTTGGTCCGGATGCGTGGCGAGGCGCTGGTGTCCAGGAGCGCGACCATCGGCCCGTCCTCGAGGACCTCGACCAGCTCCAGAGTCTGCCCCGCGTGGCGGCCCCGGATGCCGATCAACGGCTGCAGCAGGCTCACGGCTCGCCCGGCCAGCGGAGATTCGCTCATGGGGCAGCGCGCTCAGGCATCGTGGCCTGCTTTGGCCGGGGTGGGCATGCGTTCATCGCCTGTTTGGGCTCCGGTTGGGTTCTGTGGCCACCATTCTCGCGAAACCGGTGCGGTCGTCCGCATAACCCTTCCGCGAGGGGGTAAGGATAACTGCGCCGCGGAAATCGATTGCGTGGGTCTCCCCCGGGGGCGCCGCGGGGCCGGGGCCTTCCTTGCCGGGTACGGGTGCGGGTTATACTGGGGGCCGAGTCCCCGTAGCTCAGCTGGATAGAGTGGCCCCCTCCTAAGGGGCAGGTCGCAGGTTCGAATCCTGCCGGGGACGCCAGTTTTTCCGCTGGGCCGCGCCCGCCGCCCCGCCTTGCGCGCGGAGGAATGCCGACATGCCGCGACCGGGTCTCGTCCTGCCTTTGGCTCTGTTGCTCGGGGGGCTGTCGGCGTTGCCAGCCGCCTTTGCCGGTGGCATCTACCAGTGGGTCGATCAGGACGGTCGGGTCATTTACGGCGATCGCCCCCCGCCCGATCGCGCTATCAGAGAGCTCGAGCTGCCGCCGTCTCCGCCACCCGAAGCGGCGCAGGCGGCCCGCGAACGAGCGGAGGCCGCGCAGCGTCTCGCGGATGAATTTGCTGCGGAACGCCGGCGCCGGGAGGCGGCTGCCGCTGAGGCCCGGTGGCGGGAGCGTCCGCCAGCGCCCCCGGCCGCCGAAGCTGCACCGGAACCGCGTTTCCATCCGCGGTACCGGGACCCTCGCTGGCATCCCGGCTGGTTCTGGCCCCCGCGGCATCGTCCTCCAGAGTGGTATCCGCGGCCGCCCCATTTGCAGCCGGACCCGCCGCCGGACGTCTGGCCACCCAACCGGGCGCCCGAGTTCACCCAACCGCGTCGAGCCCCAGAGTTCACGCAGCACCTGCCGACGCCCGCACGCCCGGACCAATGAGCAAACGGCGGATGACGCGGCGCGCTTCAGCAGTGCACTCGGCCTGCCGCTCCGGGTCGAAGCGGCTTCGCGGCGGTTATCGCGTGCTTCAGGACTGAGTGTTGCGAAGGTGGCCGGACCATGGCGCGGGTCATCCTTGCAGCCCGGTTCCCGTCTCGCGGAGGAGGTCGATGAAAGCGCTCTCGGCGCGCGACTGATGGCGGGCGCCGTGCCGGACCCAGCCGAGGCTGCGGGTGATGTCGAGTCCGGGCAGGTCAAGGCGGGCGAGCCCGGGGGCGGCGAGCGAGCTTGGCAGTACGCCGATGCCCAGCCCGGCGCGGGTGAGCATCCGGATCACCTCGAGATACGGACTTTCATGTCGCGCCTCCAGGTGCAGCCCGATGCGGTGCAGGGCACGGTCGATGCGGACTCGCGTCGCGCTGCCGGCCGGCGGTAGGATCACGGGCTGCGCTTGGAGCCAGCCCGGCCACGCGTCGGAGGCTTGGTCGGGAGCGCCCTCCAGCAACTCCTCGTGCAGCATCGGGATGAGTCGATCGCTCCAGAGGGCGCCGGCCTCCAGGCCCTCCGGGAGCTGATCGGGCAGCGTCGCCAAGGCCAGGTCCACCTGTCGCCGTGCCACCGCTTCGACGCCCGCCTCGGAATCGAGAAACACGAATTCGAGGGCGATGTTCGGGTGACGGCTGCGGCACGCGCTCAGGGCCGGGGGCAATCGGTGCAGCGCGATGTGATGCGATGTCGCGAGACGGAGTATGCCTCCGATGCGGTTACCGCGATCGCGCAGGCTGCGCTCGATGTCTGCGAGTCGGGCGAGGATCTCGCGGGCCTGTGGCAAGACGATGGCGGCGGCTTCCAGCGGGCGCGTCTGGCGTCCCCGGCGCTCGAACAGCGGCTCTCCCAGTGTTTGTTCGAGCGCCTGGATGCGCTTGGTGACCGCGGGCTGGGTCAGGTGGAGTTTGTCGGCCGCGGCGGAAAAGCTGCCATGGTCGACCACAGCCACGAACGCGGCCAGGGTCTCGATGCTGAAGTGTTCCGGACGCAGGGCTGTCATCGATCAGTATTCTCGTGGGGAATGCATGGGATAATAAAACCGACTTGCTGTTATGTCTGCAACGTGAAAGTATCTTCTTGCGTTGTTTCGGGCGCCGCGCAGCATGGCAGAGCGCAGCGGCAATGGCTTTCGCGCTCGCCGGAGCGGTCCGAACCCAACGCCTGATCTCGAAATGGCCGATGACGGGCTGCGGCGTTTTCCGCCGAGACGGGTTCGCATGGGCCGTAGGGCGGAGAACGCAGCGTCGTCTCCCGTTGGCTTTGGGGTGTGTGGGGGCGTTGGGGTTGGGCCTCGGCGCCGGGGTGCCGGATGGCGGTGATGGCGGCTGTCGGCCGTCGCACAATCGTGCTGGGAAGGAGAACTCATGACCGGACAGACGCTGTACGACAAGCTGTGGCAGGCGCACGCGGTACGCGAGCAGGACGACGGCAATGCATTGCTGTATATCGACCGGCATCTCGTGCACGAGGTGACCTCGCCGCAGGCCTTCGAGGGGTTGCGGCTGGCCGACCGGAAGCCCTGGCGAGCGGATTCGGTGCTGGCGGTGCCTGACCACAATGTCCCCACCGAGAACCGCAACGCCGGGATCGCGGATCCGGTGTCCCGGGTGCAGGTGGAGACTCTGGAGAGCAACGTCGCCTCCTACGGGCTCAGGTTCTTCCCGATGCAGGACCTGCGCCAGGGCATCGTGCACGTGATCGGCCCCGAACAGGGCGCGACGCTACCCGGCATGACCGTCGTCTGCGGCGATTCCCATACCTCCACGCACGGTGCCCTGGGGGCGCTGGCCTTCGGCATCGGTACCTCCGAAGTCGAGCACGTGCTGGCGACGCAGTGCCTGTGGCAGGGCAAGTCCCGCAGCATGCTGGTGCGGGTCGAGGGTGATCTGCGCCCGGGCGTGACCGCGAAGGACGTGGTGCTCGCGATCATCGGCCGCATCGGCACCGCCGGGGGCAACGGGTACGCCATCGAATTCGGCGGTTCCGCGATCCGCAGCCTGTCGATCGAGGGACGCATGACCGTCTGCAATATGGCGATCGAGGCCGGGGCCCGCGCGGGGATGGTCGCGGTCGACGAAAAAACGATCGAGTACGTACGCGGGCGGCCGCAGTCGCCGTCGGGCGAGATGTTCGAGCGCGCGGCGGCGGCATGGCGCGATCTGGTCAGTGATCCGGATGCCCGGTTCGACCGTGTCGTGGAGGTGGACGCGGCGGAGATCGAGCCCCAGGTCAGCTGGGGAACCTCGCCGGAGATGGTGGTCGGCATCACCGGTCAGGTTCCGGATCCGGAGCAGGAGGCCGACCCGGTGCGCGCCGATGGCATGCGCAATGCGCTGACGTACATGGGGCTGACGGCCGGCATGGCCATCCGCGACATCCGTCCGGACAAGGTCTTCATCGGCTCCTGCACCAATTCCCGGATCGAGGATCTGCGTGCCGCCGCCGCGGTGGTGCGGGGACGGCGCAAGGCGGAGAACATCCAGCTGGCGATGGTGGTCCCGGGATCCGGTCTGGTGAAACAGCAGGCCGAGGCCGAGGGCCTGGACCGGGTCTTTCTGGATGCCGGCTTCGAATGGCGCGAGCCGGGTTGTTCGATGTGCCTGGCCATGAACGCCGACCGGCTGGAGCCGGGCGAGCGCTGCGCGTCGACCTCGAACCGCAACTTCGAGGGGCGCCAGGGGCAGGGCGGGCGCACGCACCTGGTCAGTCCGGCGCTGGCGGCGGCCGCGGCCGTGGCCGGGCACTTCATCGATCCCGCAGAACTGGAGGGCTGAGCCGTGCAGGCTTTCACCGTACACGAGGGCATCGCCGCGCCACTGGATCGCGCGAATGTCGATACCGACGCCATCATCCCGAAGCAGTACCTGAAGTCGGTGAAGCGCACGGGGTTCGGGCCGAACGCCTTCGACGACTGGCGTTACCTGGATGCGGGCGAACCGGATGCGGACAACTCCCGGCGCCGGAAGAATCCCGACTTCGTGCTGAACCAGAGCCCTTTCGACCGGGCCACGATCCTGCTGGCGCGCAAGAATTTCGGCTGCGGTTCTTCGCGCGAACACGCGGTATGGGCGCTGGACGACTTCGGCTTTCGGGCTGTGATCGCCCCGTCGTTTGCCGACATATTCTTTAACAACAGTTTTAAGAATGGGTTGTTACCTGTTGTTTTGAAGGAAGACGAGGTCGACGAGCTCTTTCGGCGGGTGGGGCAGGAACCTGGACTGCGGATCGAGGTGGACCTGCAGGCCAAGGAGGTTCGGGTCCCAGGCGGGCCGGTCTTCCATTTCGATCTGGACGAATACCGACGACATCGGCTGCTGGAGGGGCTGGACGACATCGCGCTGACGCTTCAGCATGCGGAGGAGATCCGCGCCTACGAGGCGCGCCGGCGCGAGGAAGCGCCCTGGCTGATGGAAGGTCGCTAGTGGGCCATGCGGAAAGTTCGGTATCAGATCGCGGCGCCAGGCGCGCCGGCGCTGCGTTGGGCAAGTTTGAAATAGAGTGGCTATTCCTGCACTTGCCCGCCTTGCTCCGGCGCGCCTGGCTGTGCTCCGTAGTTACCGAACTTCCCGCATGGTCCACTAGGTTTCGCTGGGAAACGGGGGCCAATGTCCTGCCTCATTGTCACGGCTGCAGGTCGCCGAGAGGGCTCGCCTCCCACAGGGGGTGGCTCCCACAGGGGGCGGCCCGTGTGGATGGCGGAGGCCAGTGCTTTGGGTGATGGGTTTGCATTGCCCCGGGGCTTCAAGTCGCCGAGAGGGCTCGCCTCCCACAGGGGGCGGCTCCCACAGGGGGTGGTTCCCATAGAGCTGGCCTCCTGCAGGGCTCGGCTCCTGGAGGGGGGGCGAATGTGTGGGCGCTGGCCTCGCCAGCGCCCCGGGTCATGAAGACGAAGACAAGCTGAGGAGACGACGGAGTGCAACGGATTCTGGTGTTGCCGGGCGATGGGATCGGCCCGGAGATCGTCAACGAGGCCATGAAGGTCCTGGACCGGGTGGCGGAGCTGGAGGGAATGGATCTCTCGATTGACGAGGGCCTGATTGGCGGGGCGGCCTATGACGCAGTGGGCCATCCCTATCCCGAGGCGACCCAGCAGATGGCGCGCGAGGCGGACGCCATTCTGCTGGGTGCCGTGGGCGGACCGCAATACGAAGCCCTGGAGCGGGAGCTGCGGCCGGAGCGCGGGCTGCTCGGCATTCGTTCCGATCTCGGGCTGTTCGCGAACCTGCGTCCCGCGATCCTTTATCCGCAGCTCGCATCGGCCTCCACGCTGCGCCCCGAGGTGGTGGCGGGTCTGGATCTGCTGATCGTGCGCGAGCTGACCGGCGATATCTATTTCGGGCAGCCGCGCGGCATCGAGCTGCGCGACGGCGAGCGCGTGGGTTTCAACACGGCCGTGTACAGCGAATCCGAGATCGAGAGGATTGCCCGTGTGGGCTTCGAGGCGGCCATGAAGCGCGATCGGCGCCTCTGTTCGGTGGACAAGGCCAACGTCCTGGAGGTCTCGGAACTGTGGCGCGAGGTGGTGATCCGCGTCGGCCAGGAGTATCCCGAGGTGGAGCTTTCCCACATGTACGTGGACAATGCGGCGATGCAGCTGGTGCGGGCGCCCAAGCAGTTCGACGTGATGGTGACCGGAAACATCTTCGGGGACATCCTGTCCGATGCCGCCGCGATGCTCACCGGATCGATCGGGATGCTCCCGTCCGCCTCGATGAACGCGACCGGTGCCGGGCTGTACGAGCCGATACACGGCTCGGCTCCGGACATCGCGGGGCAGGACAAGGCTAATCCGATCGCCACCGTGCTGTCCGTTGCGATGATGCTCCGGCACAGCCTGGGGCAGGAAGAAGGCGCGCGCCGGATCGAGGTTGCCGTCGGGCGGGTGCTCGACCAGGGGCTGCGCACGGCCGACATCCAGTCCGAGGGCTGCACGCTGGTCGGGACCGAGGCGATGGGCGACGCGCTGGTCGCGGCCCTGAATTGACACAATAGTTCATAAAATGGCGGTAATGTAATGAATGCAAAAACGTTTGACGTTGCGGTCGTGGGTGCCACCGGTGCCGTGGGCGAGACGATGCTGTCGATCCTGGCGCAGCGCAAGTTTCCCGTGGGCAAGGTCTATGCCCTGGCCAGCGAGCGCTCGGCGGGCAAGACCGTGGCGTTCGGAAACCGCGAGCTGGTGGTCGAGGATCTCGCGGAATTCGACTTCGGGAAGGTGCAGATCGGCCTGTTCTCCCCCGGCGCGTCGGTTTCCGCGATCTATGCGCCGAAGGCTGCGGCTGCCGGCTGCGTGGTGGTCGACAATACCTCCCAGTTCCGCTACGACGACGATATTCCGCTGGTGGTGCCCGAGGTCAATCCGCAGGCGATCGCGCAGTACACCCGCCGGGGAATCATCGCCAACCCGAACTGCTCGACCATTCAGATGCTGGTGGCGCTGAAGCCGATCTACGACGCCGTTGGCATCGAGCGCATCAATGTCGCGACCTACCAGGCCGTGTCCGGCACCGGCAAGGAGGCGATCGAGGAGCTGGCCCACCAGACCGCGGCCCTGTTGAACGGCAAGCCGGTGGAGTGCAAGGTTTACCCGAAACAGATCGCCTTCAACGTGTTGCCCCATATCGACGCCTTCATGGACAACGGGTATACCAAGGAAGAGATGAAGATGGTCTGGGAGACCCGGAAGATCTTCGGCGACGAATCGATCATGGTGAATCCGACCACGGTGCGGGTGCCGGTCTTCTACGGTCACTCCGAGGCGGTGCACATCGAGACCCGGGAGAAGATCAGTGCGGAAGCGGCGCGCGAGCTGCTCTCGGGCGCGCCGGGGGTGACGGTGCTGGACAAGCGGGAGCCGGGCGGGTATCCGACAGCCGTGACCGAGAGCAGCGGGCGCGACGGCGTTTTTGTCGGGCGTATCCGCGAGGACATCTCGCATCCGCGCGGGCTGAACCTCTGGGTGGTGTCGGACAACGTGCGCAAGGGGGCGGCCTTGAACACCATTCAGATCGCCGAGGTCCTCGCGCAGGAATATCTGTGATCTGCATCACATGAACGTGAAGTCTCTGGTAATCTTGGATCATTCCGCCAGCCGAGACAGGGGCGTGCGTTGGGCGGTGGGTTGACCTGGGCCGGAGGCCACGGTTCGTCGCGAGGGGAGATGCGCGTGCAAAGATTCATCCTGGTCTTGTTCTTACTGGCGTTGGGCTCACCGGCGCTGGCCAGTGTCAGCCTCGGGGAGATCGAGGTGCGGTCCTTCCTCAACCAACCCCTGCAGGCGCAGATCCGGGCGCAGGGGAGTGCGCTGCTCGACGATGGCTTGGAATTGCGGCTTGCCCCGGAAGAAGCCTACCGACGCGCGGGGTTGTCCCGTGGCGCCGTGCCGGCGGATCTGGATATCCAGTTGGAAGGCACCGGCACCAGCCGCATCGTGCGACTGAGCACGCAACGACCGGTCCGCGAGCCTTATGTGGGACTGCTGCTGGAGGTTCGCTGGGGCGCGGGTCGCGTCATGCGCGAGTACACCATTCTGCTCGATCCGCCGGTCGCCTTCGCACCGGAACGCAGCGCCGCTCCGATCATCACCCGTGCCGAGGCGCCGGCGCCTCGCCCGGCCGAGCGTGCGGAGCCCGCGGCAGCCCGCGGGGGTGTCCACACGGTGCGGCCCGGCGACAATCTGCTGGCCATCGTGCGGCGCCAGGGCTATACGGGCGTGTCCATGAACCAGGCGATGCTGGCCATTCTCGAGGCGAACCCGCAGGCCTTCGCCGATGGGAACGTGAATCGGTTGCTGGCCGGCGCCCGGTTGAACCTGCCCGACCAGGCCGAGGTCTTCGCCATCGACGCCGGTATGGCGCGGCAGGAGATCCAGCGGCAGACCACTGCATGGCGTGACGGTTCGGCACCACCGCCTCCGACCATCCCGGCTGAGCCGGCCGCACCAGCGCCGCCTGCGGAACCGGATCCCGAACTCCCTGAAGGCGTCGAGCCGGAAGCAGAGCCCGAAGCCGCTGGCCCGGCCGAGGAAGTGGACCCGGCCGTTCCGGTAGATGAGCGCGACGACGTGGCGGCCGCACCCCTTGCGGACGATCCTGAGCTCATGGCCACGGATCGGCTCGAGATCCTCGTTGAGAGGGAACAGGTGGCCGGCGTGACCGACGGCCAGGGGACCCAGGTCATCGAGGAGGCGCTGTTGTCCCAACAGACGGCGATGAGCGAGCTGCGGGACGAACTCATCTCCCTGCGTGGCGAAGTGGCCGAGCGCGACCATTTGATCGGCGTCATGAATTCCGAACTGGCCCAGCTGGAACAGCGTCTGCGGGAGATCCAGGCACAGCCCGGCGCCGGGCCACAGAGTGCTGGTTCCGGCGAAGACCTTGCCCTGCACCAGAGGATCGCTGCCGATCCTCTGCTGTCGCTGCTGGCACTCACCTCGATTCTGTTGTTTCTCCTCCTGCTGGTGTCGGTGTTTCGACCGATTCGCCGCGAAGCGGCGGTGATGGAACAGGCGCCCGTCCGGTCGAGCCCGGCTGCTCAGATGCCGCCGGCGCCCCCGGCAACCCCCGCTGCGGGCGGCGCCGCCGCCAGCGCCGGTGCAGCGAGCGCGGTTGCAGCCGGCTTGGCCGCAGGCGCGGCGCCGAAGGCTGGGGACGATGCGCATACCGAGCCGCAGGACGCCCCCGTCACCACCGAGAGCAGGGACGACGACCTCCTGGCGGATCTCGATCTCTACCTTGCTTACGGCATGAACGACCAGGCCATTTCCGCCCTGGAGAACGCCATCCGGGAGGGTCGCGACAAGCCGGAATACCGTGTCCGCCTGATCGAGGCGTACGCCGCCAACGATAACGCCGACGCGGTTCATGCCAACGCCGCGGCCCTGCGCGAACGCCTGGGACCTGGGGATGATGCCATGCGCCAGCGGATTGCCGCGGCAGAGGCTCGGGTTGGCGTGTCCGGCGATGCTTCCGGAACGGCCGCGCCGGTCAAGGGCAAGACGACGCGAGAAGCCGACGAGCAGACGAACTCGCTTGATTTCGAGGTCTTCGATGCGCCTGAGCCGGAAGCCGCCGGGGATGCGGCCCGGTCGGGTGCGGCGCAAGCGGGAGAGGATGACGCCGACCTGCTGCGTTTCGATCTTGACGCGATCGATGGCGGCGAGCCGCCGGGCGCGCCGTCCGGCCCCGGCAAGACGGAGGCGCGCAAGTCCTCGGAGCCAGACGGGCCGGACGAGCTCCCGATGCTCGACCTCCCGGACTTCGATGCCCCCGCCGAGGCCGGTCCTACGGGCGATCTGTCGGGATTCGGCGGTGAGGCCGATACTTCCGAGAACGGCATGAAACTCAGTCTCGCCGAGGCGTTTGTCGAGATGGGTGACCGTGACGGCGCACTGGCGCTCCTCGACGAAATCATGTCCAGCGCGACCCCGGAGCAGGCTGCAAAGGCGGAGGCGATCCGCAACCAGGTCGAGGGCGGCAAGGGCTGATCGGCATCGGGGCGACCATGGCGCGACGGGTTGTTCCGCATGATCCTGCGCCGGCCGTCGCGCTGATGTCTGCCGACTGGCTGGCGAGCCTGGCCATTGTCGGGATCCTGGTGTTGTCTTCGACGCTGGTGAATCCGATGGCCGTCGCGCTGATTCCGGGGTTTCTGGTTCTGGCGTTGCTGGTCGCCATCGGCGATTGCCCCGTGCGTCGTGGTCTCGCGCTCGCCTGGCGCCTGAAATGGTTTTTCCTGTCGCTATTGGTCTTCTTCGGCTGGCTGTACCCCGGCGCGGGACCCTGGGGGTGGGACCGCCTGCGTCCTTCGCCCGAGGGGCTTGCCGATGCCGGGGTGCGCATCGCGGCGCTGGTGTTGGTGGTCTGCTGGGTTGCGTGGCTGACGGCCTTGTTTGAACGAAGCGCGCAGATCCGTGGCTTGGCCCGTTGCCTGTCGGTGTTGCGGCCGCTGGGGGTGCGTGGCGAGGTCTTTGCCCAACGTCTTTTTCTCGCACTGGATGCCTTCGAGGCTCAGCGCGCGGACTATCTCGAGTTCAGGAAGCGGGTGCAGGGCTCGCGCCTCGGCCTGCTGAGGGCCGGCCGGGAGTTCCTGGTCACCCGGCTCGACGATGCCCTGGCCGGAACGACACCGCAGGTTCGGCAAGCGGCTGCGCCGGAAGACGGGGTGCCCGCGCGCCTGCCCACGGGGGGGCGGCTGGTGTGGCAGGTGGTGCTGTTGTGGCTGGCTGTGCTGACAGCCGCGGGGATTCGGCTTGCGGGGTGAGGGGGATCTTCCGATGGCCGCGTCCGCGACGACCCCGCAGCGCTGGGCACTGGGGGTGGAATACGATGGCAGCTGCTTTGTCGGCTGGCAGCGTCAGAAGGATGGCCCCAGCGTGCAGGCAGCGGTCGAGGAGGCCCTTGGCTTCGTCGCCGGACATGCGGTGGATCTGCATTGCGCCGGGCGGACCGATGCCGGCGTGCATGCCACCGGCCAGGTCATTCACTTCGACACGACCGCGGTGCGTGAGGAGCGCAACTGGCTTCTCGGCGCGAATGCCCGACTGCCCGAATCCGTCGCCCTGCTCTGGGCGCAGCCGGTCTCCCGCGCCTTCCATGCACGTTTCGCGGCGCAGGCGCGACGCTACCGCTACGTGATCGCGAACCAGGCGGTGCGACCCGCGATCCAGGCCCGTGGTCTGGCCTGGTGGCGCTACCCGCTCGATGCGCAACGAATGCACGAGGCGGCACAGGGTCTGGTGGGCAGCCACGATTTCACCAGTCTGCGGGCCATGGCCTGCCAGGCGAAATCGTCGACGAAGACGATTCACTCCATCGCCGTCAGCCGCCAGGGGCGTTTCGTCGTTCTCGATGTCCATGCCAACGCCTTTCTCCACCATATGGTGCGCAATATCGCCGGGCTGCTGATTCCCATCGGGCAGGGCAAGCGCGAGGCCGGGTGGGTCCGGGAGGTTCTCACGGCCCGCGACCGCAGGGCGTCCGGCATTACGGCTCCGGCCGGCGGCCTGTACCTTGTCGGCGTGGATTACGACCCGGTGTTTGGGTTGCCCGAGGCGGGCGCGCAGCCGGTGTGGCCGATCGTTCCCGCCCTCGCCGCGAGGGAGCCCTGATCCAAGTCCCTCGACCGGCCGAGGACGAATGGACAATGGAGGCTCCTGATGACCACGGAATCTCCGCAGGGGTTCACATCGGTGCTGTTTCAAGGGGCGCCCCTGTGGGAGGCCACCCTGTGGGCGAAGGTTTTCACCGGAAGATCGCCGAGAGGGCTCGCCTCCCACAAGGGACCGCTCTATGCAGGGCGCCTCCCACAAGGGACGGCCATCCGGGGCGTTGCGCCGTTAGATCGCCGAGAGGGCTCGCCTCCCACAAGGGACCGCTCTATGCAGGGCGCTTCCCACAAGGGACGGCCATCCGGGGCGTTGCGCGCGAACGGATTCCCTGCTGAGCTTCCGTGATCATTAGGCTTGCGTTCGACACCCGTGCCGGCCTGTTCTGGTAATCTTCGCGATTGCCGGACTTTGGCCGGCGCGACCGCGCGGTTCGGGGTCCGTTCGACCTGCCGAGTATTCGCGCTCCCCGGAACCACCCGGTTGCGCGGATGATCGAACCAGCGTCTGTTGTCCTTTCGGCCCGCTGCGATCGCCAAACCCGACGGATTCCTCACCGCTCATCATGCGTTACCGAATCAAGATTTGTGGCCTGACCGATCCCGGGCAGGCACTCGTAGCGACCGATGCCGGCGCCGATGCGATCGGGCTGGTGTTCTATGCGCGCAGCCGACGGGCGGTGAGCATCGCGCAGGGGGCGGCGGTCGCTGCCGTGATGCCGCCCTTCGTCGCTACCGTGGGACTGTTCGTCGACCCGGATGCCGCGGAGGTCGAGCGGGCCCTCGAAGGCTGCAGGCTGGATTTCCTGCAATTTCACGGGGCCGAGAGCGCGGCTTTCTGCCAGGGCTTCGGGCTGCCTTACCTGAAGGCCATTGCGATGGGCGATGGCTCGGACCCTCGGCCCGAGATGGATGCCCACCCCGCGGCGCGGGGCTTTCTGCTCGACAGCCACGCAGGCGGCATGATGGGTGGCTCGGGGCGGGCCTTCGACTGGCACAGGATTCCGGATTCCCTGGGCCGCCCCTGGCTTTTGGCCGGGGGCCTGGATGCCGGCAATGTAGGTCAGGCCCTGGCGGTGACGCGCCCCTACGGCGTGGACGTCAGTTCGGGCGTGGAATCCGCGCCCGGGCAAAAGGATCCCCGGCTGGTCCGGGATTTCGTGGACGCGGTGAGACAGGTGGAACGTGAGTGAGATGAAGCAGGCAATCGACTGGGCGGCCTTTCCGGACGCGCGTGGGCATTTCGGGCCGTACGGCGGACGGTTCGTCGCCGAGACCCTGATGGGCGCGCTGGACGAACTGCAGGCGGTCTACGAAAAATACATCAACGATCCTGAATTCGTCGCGGAACTGGATGCGGACCTGCGCAATTTCGTGGGCCGGCCGAGCCCGCTTTACCTGGCCGAGCGGCTTACCAGGGAACTCGGCGGCGCACAGATCTACCTGAAGCGTGAGGATCTGAACCACACCGGCGCGCACAAGGTGAACAACACCATCGGCCAGGCGCTGCTGGCGAAGCGGCTGGGCAAGACGCGGATCATCGCCGAGACCGGGGCGGGGCAGCACGGGGTGGCCACCGCGACGGTGGCCGCCCGTCTCGGGCTCGAGTGCGTGGTCTACATGGGTGCCGAGGATATCCAGCGTCAGTCCCCGAACGTCTACCGCATGCGCCTGCTGGGTGCCGACGTGGTGGCGGTCAAGTCCGGTTCGCGCACCTTGAAGGACGCGCTGAACGAGGCGATGCGGGACTGGGTGAGCAATGTGGATGACACCTTCTACATCATCGGCACGGTAGCTGGACCGCATCCCTATCCGGCGATGGTGCGTGACTTCCAGTCGGTGATCGGGCGCGAGGCGCGCGCCCAGCACCTGGAGATGACCGGGCGCCTGCCGGATGCCCTCGTGGCCTGCGTCGGCGGCGGTTCGAATGCGATCGGCCTGTTCCACCCCTTCCTGGCCGACGAGTCGGTGGCCATGATCGGGGTCGAGGCGGGTGGCGAGGGTGTCGCCACCGGCCGGCACTCCGCCCCGTTGTGCGCGGGCCGCCCCGGTGTGCTGCACGGCAACCGGACCTATCTGATGGAGGACGACAACGGCCAGATCATCGAGACGCACTCGATCTCGGCGGGGCTTGATTATCCCGGTGTCGGACCGGAACATTCCTGGCTGAAGGACCTGGGACGGGCCACCTACGTCTCGGTGACCGACGCTGAGGCTCTGCGCGCCTTCCATCGGCTGACCCGCACCGAGGGCATCATCCCGGCCCTGGAGACGAGTCATGCCGTAGCCCACGTGCTCGATCTGGCCCCGAGCATGCGCAGCGACCAGAGCCTGATCATCAACCTGTCCGGGCGCGGGGACAAGGACCTGAACACCATCGCCCGCCTCGAGGGGATCGAACTGTGAGCCGGATTGCAAAACGTTTTGCCGAGACCCGCGCCCATGGCCGGGCGGCGCTGATTCCCTACGTGACCGCCGGCGACCCCGCTCCCGGCGTGACCGTGGCATTGATGCACGACCTGGTGGCTGCCGGTGCCGACCTGCTCGAGCTCGGCGTGCCGTTTTCGGATCCGATGGCGGACGGACCGGTGATCCAGCTGGCCTGCGAACGGGCCCTGGCCCATGGCACCAGCCTGCGCGACGTGATCGGCATGGTGCGGACGTTCCGGGAACGCGATCGGGACACGCCCGTGGTGTTGATGGGTTATCTGAATCCCGTGGAACGCATGGGTTCAGAGGCCTTTGCGGAGGCTGCGGGCGCCGCCGGCGTCGACGGTGTGCTGCTCGTCGATCTGCCGCCGGAGGAGAGTGCTGATCTGAGCGGGCTGCTCGAGCGGGTCGGGATCGAACCCATTTTCCTGGTCGCGCCGACCACCTCGAGCGTGCGACTGCACCATGTCGCGGCTGCGGCGCGCGGTTTCATCTATTATGTTTCCCTGAAGGGTGTGACCGGCTCCCGGAGTCTGGATACGAACGAACTGGGCGCCCGGCTCGGTCCCATCCGGGCATTGACCGAACTGCCGCTGGGCGTGGGTTTTGGCATCCGCGATGCCGAGACGGCGGCGCGGGTGGCCAGGGTCGCCGATGCCGTGGTGGTCGGAAGCGCGATCGTGCGCCTGGTGGAGGAGTTTCCGGAAGCGCCCGAGCAATTCCGCGCGGCGGCTTCTGCGCTCGTTCGCGAGATGCGCACCGCAATGGACGCCGCGCGCATGGCCGAGGCCCCGGCGACGGTGTGAGCACAGGGCCGCGCGCACAAGACAGGACTGATGCATGAGCTGGTTCGAGAAGTTGATGCCCTCGCGCATCCGCACCGACAACGCGACCAAGCGCACGGTGCCCGAGGGCCTTTGGGTGCGTTGCGTGGGTTGCGACGCGACGCTGTATCGGCCGGAACTGGAGCGGAACCTCGACGTGTGCCCGAAGTGCGGGCATCACCGCCGCATCGGTGCGCGCCGTCGGCTGGAGGTCTTTCTCGACGAGGGTCCGCGCGAGGAAATCGGGTCAGGGGTCGAGGCCTCCGACGTTCTGAAATTCCGGGATAGCAAGAAATACCGTGATCGGCTTGCGGCGGCCCAGAAAGCCACGGGCGAGAAGGACGCCCTGCTGGTGATGCGCGGCGAACTGGAGGGGGCGCCCATCGTAGCGGCGGCCTTCGACTTCTTTTTCATGGGCGGATCCATGGGCTCCGCGGTCGGCGAGCGCTTCGTCCGGGGCGCCGAGCGGGCGCTGAAGGAGCGTATCCCGCTGGTTTGTTTTTCCGCCAGTGGCGGGGCGCGCATGCAGGAGGCCCTGTTCTCGCTGATGCAGATGGCCAAGACCAGTGCCGCGCTGGCGCGACTGCGCGAGGAGCGCGTGCCCTTCGTGTCGGTGATGACCGACCCGACCATGGGCGGCGTCTCGGCCAGTCTGGCCATGCTCGGCGACATCAACGCCGCGGAACCCAAGGCGCTGATCGGTTTCGCCGGACCTCGGGTGATTCAACAGACCGTGCGCGAGACCCTGCCCGAGGGATTCCAGCGCTCCGAGTTCCTGCTCGAACACGGCGCGATCGATCTGATCATCGATCGCCGCGAGATGCGGTCGCGGCTGGCCTCCCTGCTGGCGATGCTGACCCATCACATCTCGCCCGCGACCGTGGCGAAAGCCCCGTTCACCTCCGCGGTCCCCGGAGAACAGGGGGGCGAATTCGTCCACGGCGAGATGCGCGATCCCGGCGATATGAGGCAGCCGGGCTAAGCGCGTATGCCAGGGTCGAGCGGTCGATCAGCAGCGGCCTCCGCCCGGACGGACCGTGCAGCGGGTACCGATGCCGATCCCTGCGGCATCGACCGTCTCATCGAGTGACGGCCTCGCGCCCCGTGCAGACCTCCACGACGCGCTTTCAAACGCTGCAGGAATGGCTTGCCTGGCAGGAGACCCTGCATCCCACGGCCATCGACCTCGAGCTCGAGCGCGTGTCCGCCGTAGCGGATGCCCTCCATCTGCGTACCGAAGTCCCCACGACCGTCACCGTTGCCGGCACCAACGGCAAGGGCACCGTCGCCACGGTGGTCGCCGCGCTGCTGCAAGCGATGGGATTCCGGGTCGGGCTCTATACGTCTCCGCATCTACTGCGCTACAACGAGCGCGTGTCGGTCAACGGCGAGCCAGTTTCCGACGACGATCTCTGCCGGGCGTTCGCCGCCGCGGATGCCGCGCGCGGTTCCCGTACCCTGACCTATTTCGAGTTCGGCACCCTGGCCGCGGCCTGGCTGTTTCGCGAGAACAAGGTGGATTTCCAGGTGCTGGAGGTCGGTCTGGGCGGGCGCCTGGATGCGGTGAACGTCTGGGACGCGGACGTGGCCGCGATCACCAGCATCGATCTCGATCACCAGGCCTGGTTGGGCAACGACCGGGAGCGGATCGGCTGGGAGAAGGCGGGTATTCTGCGGCCGGGTCGGGCGGCGGTGCTGGGGGAGGTCAGCCCGCCGGCGTCGGTGTTGCGCGAGGCGCAGAGGCTTGGTGTGCGGCTGTGCCGGTTCGGCCAGGATTTCATGTTCGACGGCTCGATTGCCGGTGGCCGCTGGTGCTGGGCGGGCGCATCAGCAGATCTGGGGCTCGATCCCGACCTGACCACGGCATTGTCCGGCGCCCGGGGACAGAACGTGGCGACAGCGCTCGCGGTCGTCCACCTGCTCGGTCTTGAAGACCGCCTGGACCAGGAAGTGCTCAGAGCCGGTCTTGGCGCCTCTCCACCGGGGCGCCTGCAGCGCGTTCCCGGTACGCCGGAGTGGCTCCTGGATGTGGCGCACAATCCCCAGTCGGCAAGGGAGCTCGCCGGTTGGCTTGCGCGCCATCGCGTGCAGGGGCCCGTGGTGGCGATCGTGGCGGTGATGGCCGATAAGGAACGCGGACCGATGTTTGCGGCGCTGGACCCGGAGATCGATGTATGGGTGCCGGTGCCCATCGCGTCCCGGCGCGCGTTGGCTGCCCACGAGCTTGCGCGGGAACTGGGCGCCTTGCCGGGGAGCCGCGTCATCCCCGCAAACGAAACGGGGGCTGCCATGAGCGTGGCCATGGAGGAGGCCGGGCGCCACGGGCGCATCGTGGTCTTCGGTTCTTTCTTGACCGTGCAGGCGGTGATGGAGCGGCTGCAGGCGGCCGGTGTGAACACCGTGCCGGTCTGACCCCTGTTTTGCGGGTGTGGCTGCGCGGAAAAACTCTCGACGGATCGTTATACTCTCGGTTTTCGGTGGCCACGGGCTGCCGGGCGCCGCGCGGCGCGACAAACCGGGTGTCTGTCTTTGATGATCGTCTCACTTCCACTCATGGGTTCCGTTTCCGTCCGCGCCAGGGTGTGCCTGCCACGCTCTGTGCGGGTCCGGGTCCGCTGATTGCCGATGGCGATGGAGACGCCCCTGCGTTACCGGATGGTCGGCGCGATCGTGCTGATCTTCATCGCCGTTCTCGTTCTTCCCTGGGCCTTCGACGGCGCCGGTTACGAGGCCATGCAGGGGCTGGAACAACCTGTTCCCGAGCGCCCGGCGTTCATCGTGCCGCAAACGCCGGCGGGTCCCGCGCATCCGCCGATGGATGAGCGCGCGCAACGCGGCCAGACCGCGCCAGAACTGCAGGGGCTGGAGCCCGTCCCGCCGACGCGGCGTCCGGCCGACACCGAGCCCGCTGCGCCCGCCCGCTCAGTGGGCCAGGCAGCTCCTCGGCCCCCGACGGCGACCGAGCCGGCGCCCGATGGGGTTGGCTGGGCTGTGCAGGTCGGCAGCTTCGGCCGGGAGGAGAATGCGCGCGAGCAGGCGCAGCGGCTGCGCGCCGAGGGCTTCCCGGCCTTTGTCGAGCGCGCCAGCGCGAATGGCCGCGGGGTGTGGCGTGTGAAGGTCGGTCCGCGGGCCCAGCGCGACGAGGCATTGCGTCTGCGCGACGAGGTGCAGCGCCGAATGGATGTTTCCGGCATTGTGATTGCCCATCCGTGATGACCGTCGGTATCGGCACGACACCGAACGATGGGCGATCATGGGGCCGGTGTCTGGGTTAGACTAGCGCGCTTTCGGGAAGAGCCCCGGTTGGAATTGCGAAGGAATGGACGCGAATGGGCGGCGGGCGGGTACAGCGACAGCCATGCAGATGAGAGTTGGACGACGTGAATTGGATTGACTTCGTATTCATCGGCCTGGTGGCCCTGTCGGGGCTGATCAGCCTTTATCGCGGTTTCGTGCGCGAGGTGTTTTCGCTGGTGACCTGGATCGTCGCGATCTGGGTGGGCGTGCGCTTTGCCGGGGATGCCGCCGCCTACCTGCCGGCCGCTGTCAGCGACGAAACCCTGCGCCTGGGGATCGGCTTTGCGGTGCTGTTCATCCTGATCCTGATCGTGGGCGCCCTCGCGGGAATCATCGCCACGCGGCTGGTCCGTGGCACCGGCCTGAGCGGCACCGACCGCTCGTTGGGTGTCGTGTTCGGGTTGTTGCGGGGGGTGCTGATCGTGGCACTGCTGGTCTTCGTCGCCTCGCTGACGCTGATACCCGAGGAGCCCTGGTGGCAGGAGAGCCGGCTGGTTCCTGAATTCGAACGTATCGTGGGCTGGGTGCTGGACCTGCTGCCGGAGGGGATCCAGGAACGACTGCGCGACCTTCCCGATGAAGTCGATCCCGGACAGGGAAGGTAGACACCCACTGGAGTTCTGCTATGTGTGCAGTTGTCGGTGTAGTCGGTACCGCGGCGGTGAATCAGTTGCTCTACGATGCGATGCTGGTGCTCCAGCATCGGGGACAGGATGCCGCCGGTATCGTTACCTCCGATGAACAGGGGCGCCTCCACCTGCGCAAGGACAACGGTCTGGTGCGGGACGTGTTCCACGCGCAGCACATGCGGGGTCTGATCGGCAACATGGGGATCGGGCACGTGCGCTACCCGACTGCCGGGACCTCGAGTTCCGCCGAAGCGCAACCGTTTTACGTGAACTCCCCCTTTGGCATCACGCTGGGCCACAACGGCAACCTGATCAATGCGCGGGAGCTGAAGCAGGCCCTGTTTGCGACGGATCGCCGGCACATCAATACCGACTCCGATTCGGAGATCCTGCTCAATGTCTTCGCCCAGGAACTGCTGCGCTTCCTGGACAATGGACTGAACGCCGAGTCCGTGTTCAACGCCATCGTCCGGGTCCACCAGCGCGCCCAGGGTGCGTATGCGGTCGTGGGCATGATCGCCGGGCGCGGGCTGGTGGCGTTCCGGGATCCCTTCGGCATCCGGCCGCTGGTCTATGGCCGTCGCGAGACCGTGGATGGCGTCGAGTGGATGGTGGCTTCAGAGAGCGCGGCGCTGGATTCGCTGGGCTTCGAACTCGAGCGCGACCTGGCCCCGGGAGAAGGCATCTTCATCACGCCGGACGGTGAGGTCGCGACGCGCAGCTGTGCGCCGAACCCGACGCTCAACCCCTGCATCTTCGAACACGTTTATTTCGCGCGCCCCGATTCGGTAATCGACAACGTCTTCGTGCACCGGGCGCGGATGCGCATGGGCACCCGGCTGGGGCAGAAGATCCGGCGCATCTGGCCGGACCACGACATCGACGTCATCGTGCCGATCCCCGATACCGGGCGTACCGTGGCCCTGGAGATGGCGCACGAGCTCGGCATCAAATACCGCGAGGGGTTCATCAAGAACCGGTATATCGGCCGCACTTTCATCATGCCGGGGCAGACCCGGCGGCGAAAATCGGTGCGGCAGAAACTGAACGCGATCGGGCTGGAGTTCCGGGACAAGAACGTGATGCTGGTGGACGATTCCATCGTTCGCGGAACCACGTCGCGCGAGATCGTGCTGATGGCGCGGGAAGCGGGTGCGCGCAAGGTCTATTTTGCGTCGGCGGCGCCGCCGGTGCGGTTTCCGAACGTCTACGGCATCGACATGCCCGCCGCCAACGAACTCATCGCCCACGATCGCGACGAGGAGGGGGTCTGCGCGGCCATCGGCGCCGATCGGCTGATCTATCAGGACCTCGACGACCTTGTCGCCGCGGTACAGCGGGGCAACCGCTCCATCGAGAAATTCGACTGCTCCGTATTCACTGGCGAATACGTGACGGGGCTGGCGCCGGACTACCTGGATTATCTGGCCTCCCTGCGCGCCGATGCGGGCATGCCCGAGGCGGAGCCCGTGGCAGGCGAAGTCCTGGACCTGGCGAACAAGAAGTAGCGGCCGTCCGGCGGGCAGCCGGCGGCTTTTGGGGTGATCGATGGTGGAGCCTCCTGAATGGTTGGACGCGGTCGTTGCCGATGCCCTGGTGCGCGAACCGCAGGGCTGGGGCCGGCCGGTACTGATCGTGCGCGTGGACGAGCAGCGCCTTTATGTCTGCGAGAGCGGGCGGGCGCCTCAGGTCTTCCCGGTGTCCACGTCGGCCCGCGGTGTCGGCAACCGCGACGGCAGCCTGCAGACGCCTCGCGGCCTGCACTGGATCGCACAACGTATCGGCGACGCGGCACCCGCTGGGACCATCTTCCGCGGCCGGACCGATACCGGGGTGATTGCCGATATCCTGACCGATCCCGATGCAAGCAGTACCGGCGACCGGATCACCTCGCGCATCTTCTGGCTGGAGGGCCTGGAACCCGGCGTGAACCGGGGAGGGAATGTCGACAGCTTCGACCGGTACATCTACATCCACGGCACCGACGAGGAGGGGCGGATCGGTTCGCCTGCATCGCACGGTTGTATCCGGATGCGCAATCAGGACCTGATCGGATTGTTTCCCCTTGTGCCTCTGCATTCCCTGGTCGTGATCCTCGAGCGGGTGTCTTGAGGGTTCGGCGTTCTTGATCAGCACCCAAAGCTCCGCGCGCGGTCGGATCGGCGCTGTTTCAGGGTGCTTCAGGGGATACCCTGTGGGAGGCCAGCCGCTGGGCGAAGGTTTTCCGCCGTTCGGTCGCCGAGAAGGCTCGCCTCCCACAAGGGACGGGAGGGCGTTGCGCAGGCGCGCGTGTACCCGGACCTGTCCCGCGCGTCCACGCGCGCGTGGAGAAGGCAAGATCGCTTGTTTCGCGCTCGCTCGACCCGCGCAGATGACCTACAATGTGTGAGGGCTTTCGTCATTAGCCTGTCAGAATGATGGAATTATTCCTGAGTGGGATGGTCAAGAAACGGAATGGAAGCACGAGCCGAAACGGAAGGCCTTACACATCCATAGCAGCAATGCCCGGAGGCGATGTATATGAAGTTGTCAACCAAAGGCCGCTACGCGGTCACCGCCATGATGGACCTGGCCATCCACGACCGGATCGGCCCCGTAACCCTGGCCGACATCTCCCAGTGCCAGGGGATTTCCCTGTCCTACCTCGAGCAACTGTTCGCCAAGCTGCGCAAGGCAAGTCTGGTGGAGGGCGTACGTGGTCCGGGTGGCGGCTATCGACTCGCCAAGCGTGCGGACCAGATCAGCATCGCCAATATCATCATGGCCGTCGACGAGTCCGTGGACGTCACCCGATGCAAGGGACAGAAGGACTGCCAGCAAGGAGAACGCTGCCTGACCCACGAGCTGTGGGATGACCTGAGCCAGCAGCTGTACGATTTCCTCGATGGGATCACGCTCGCTCAGTTCGCGAACCGGCCGGAGGTGCAGAAGGTCGCTCGGCGCCAGGACGAGCGCCGGGCACGGCATCATTTCATCTTCCGTCACGACGCTGCCTGATCGCATCGGCGGTCCGTCTACGGTTTGCTGTCACGATACGCCGGGCTTGAAGCCCGGCGTATCCGTTTTCATCTTCCTGGGTGCAGCGTTTCAGCGCTTCGCTGCGCCCAGGGCACTCCACAGCTGCCGCTGAAACTGCTCCCGCTCCTGCGCATCGAGTTCGGCGTAGCGCAGGTGTGTGTAGGCCTGCGCAAAGTCCGCCAGCGGGTCGGCCAATTCGGGACGTGCGGCGCGCACACGGGTGGCGTAGGCCGCGGCGGTCTCGTGCGGTTCGCGCGCCAGGCCTTGGCGGCGCAACCGCCGTGACAGCCGGTCCAGCGCCCGCTGTGCCGGATCCCGGCGGTCCCGGGGGCGGCGCAACAGCGCGATCAGTCCCGCCAGCAGGCCCAGACCACCCAGGGAGACAGCCAGCGCGACCAGGACACCGCGCCAGTCGGTGGCGTCGAGCCCGAAGCGCGCGAACAATTCCCGTTGGCGTTCGGGATCGAAGGCAAGGACCAGGCTCTCCCAACGGAAGGTCGCGACGTCGTGCCAGTCCGAAATCCGCAGGCGCCAATGCACCGTCCAGGGCAGGCCGGAACGGCGCAGGAATGCCGGCGCATCGATGTCTTCGCCGAACCAACCGCTCAGGCCGGTCTCGATGCGCTCCGGGGCGATGGCGGCGGTGGGGTCGACCCGGACCCAGCCCCGGTCCTCCAGCCAGACCTCGGTCCAGGCATGCGCATCGGCCTGGCGCAGACGCAGGTAGTTGCCGGCATCCATCCATTGTCCGCCCTGATAGCCGGTGATCACCCGTGCGGGAATACCTGCCGCGCGCATCAGCACGGCAAGGGTGGAGGCATAATGCTCGCAATAGCCGGCACGGGTCTCGAACAGGAAAGCATCGGTGCGGTCACCCCCCAGCAGCGGCGGGCGCAGGGTGTAACGAAACGGTTCCCCGGCAAAGAGCTGCAGCGCCTCCTGGACAATGGCCATATCGTCGTCGCCATGAGCGGCGCGCCAGAGCCCCGCCTGGACCCGTGCCCGCGGCGCGGCCGTGGCGGGAAGCGCGAGTGCCCGGGTCCGTTCGTCCGCGGAGAGCGGCCATGCCGGCGGGGCGTCCAGCCGGGCGTGTCCCGCGTACTGCAGGCGGCTGTCGACCCGCCTGGACGCCAGCACCTGCAGATTGTCGAGGAGGCGGGCATGGTCGGGAATCCCGACGGGAAAATCCAGCACGGGGAGGTAGTGGGCGCGGGTCGGTTCCAGCGTCGCGGTATACGCGACGTCGCCGGGTCCGTCGCCGTCGGCGGGGATTTCCGGTCGGCTGCGGTCGACCCGCCAACCGCGACCGTCGAAGTCGGTCATGACCAGCGCGCGCCAGTACTGCTGACTCGAGGGCGGGGCAGGGCCCTCGAAGCGGACCCGCAGCGCGGTGGCCTCGTTTTCCAGCAATTGCGCGATGTCGCCGAATTCCAGGCGATCGGACAGACCGGTCTGCCCGATCGTGTCCTCGTGGGGGCTGCCCCAGATCGGCCCGGGGATGCGTGGGAAGACGAGGAACAGGATCAGCATGATCGGCAACGCGTGCACCAGCATGAGCCCGGACGAGCGCGCAAGCCGCCCGAGCGGCAGTACCCGACCGCCATGCACCTGGATCAGTGCGGCGGTGATCAGCCACGCGGAAAGCAGGGAATACGCGGCGATCAGAATCGACTGGTTGAAAAAATAGGTGGTGACGACGACGAAGTAGGCCAGGAACAGGGACACTACGATGTCGCGTTGCGAGCGAATTTCCAGAAGCTTCAGCGCAACCATCACCAGCAGCAGGGCGGTGCCGGCCTGTTGCCCGAAGACCGTGCCGAATTCGGCAAAGGTCAGCGTGCCTCCTGCCAGGACCAGCAGGACCATCACCCAGCGCGCGGGCAGCCGGGCATTGGTGGCGTGGATGATGACGCGCCACAGCCATGCCGCCATCAGGACCGCGAAGACCCAGGGCGGCTGTTCCCAGGCGTGG
>PUOZ01000036.1 GCA_003553165.1 Thioalkalivibrio sp. | reverse complement strand
GCAAGGCAACCCGACCCCGCCATGGTAGGGGCGTTTGGGTTCAGCAAGCATTGATGTAGGTCACGGCGGCAACCGCCCTTGCGGAGTGCGGGAGCTTGCTCCCGCTATTCGATGTCGGGGTGAAGGGATGCGCTAACTCCCCACAGCGGCGGGAAGGCGCTTGCGCTTTCGTCCTTCGGGGTGGCGCAGCGTAACCCGGCAATGTATGGGCGCGGTTCGCCCAATCCGATTAGAATGGGGTCGGACGCGGCACTTGTGAGGCATATCAATACGCTCCGACGCGGCCGCGCGAAGATGGATTCACACCGGATGGAAACCTGAAAACATGCTGGACATCAGCGATATCATGACACCGAGGCAGGACCTCGTGATCATCCGCCCCGACTCGACCGTCGATGAAGTCCGGCGCGTCATGGCCGCCAACAAGATCCGTCACCTGCCGGTGCTGGACGACGCCGGTGCCCTGCTGGGGATCGTTTCCCAGACCGATGTACTGGTCGCCGGCAACGGCAGCCCTCGTCTGGCGCAGGAAATCATGGTGCGTGACGTGGACACCATCGACGAGCGCAACAACGTACGTCATGCGGCTCTGCTGATGTTCCGCCGCAAGCGCAGCTGCCTGCCGGTGACCCGGGACGGAGAACTGCGCGGCATCGTGACCGACTCCGACTTCCTCGGCGTCGCGATCACCCTGATGGAACAGCTCGAGGCCGTGGAACCCGACGCCGAAGACCTCGAATCCCCCGACGACCTCTGACCCCCAATCGTCGGGTTACCCTGCGCTGACCCGACCGGCAGAACCTCCACGCCCGCAAGTCTGGTTGGCCCGAAGGGCGTAACCCGAGCCCCCCGGACCCCCCTCGCCCGCAGGTCGAGTTGGCCCGCAGGGCGTGACCCGATACCCCGCCCAACCATCACCGAAACCTGGCATCAGTCCCGATACCCGGCATCGTCGGGTTACCCTGCGCTACCCCGACCTGCGAAGCTGCCCCTCATGGCATGACACCCCAAGGGTGAGACTCAGGAGGCGAAATGAGGCGATCGGCCGACAACGCTGGTCATCACGACGAAGACACGAGTTCGCTGTGGATCGAGACCGAGGGACGCGGGCGCATCGCCGAGATCAGCGCCAGCGCACGACGTGTGCCCTGGTTCTGGAATCTGCTGCAGGTCCTCTGGGTCGCCGGTCCGGCAACCTTCCTCGCAATGCAGGGCGGATACTGGCTTGGCTTCGGCGAGTTCGCGCCCACGCGCAACGTGATCTATTTCGCCTTCTTCACCCTGTTTCTCGGGATCATCGGCCTGGGCAGCAAATTCATCTCCGTCGCATTGATCGAGCGGCGCGCGGAACAGGCTGCACAGCATCTGCGCCGCACCATCGATCTGCTGCCCGACCTGCTGTTCGCGATCCGCGATGCGGATCTGGCAGCGGAGCCGCTGGAGCGACGGCGTACGCTTGCCGCCGGAGCGTTGTTGCAGGAACTGGACCTGGGACCGGACACGCTGGCGCTCGCGGTCCGCGAACTCTGCGGCGACATCGGCCTGGCCCAGGTCGCTCAGCAGATCGAGGTGTACCGGCGCCTGGGCCTGCATTCGCGCGTCCAGGACCTGGTCGAGACCTCGGCCGAGGCGCGCCTGGCGGCCCTGGAACGCGTGCACGCCGAGGTGCCGGAACTCGCCGACCTCCTGCGTGATCGCCTGGTGGGGCGCGCGCCCGACCAGGACAACGGCGTACCCCGCCGGGAGAACTTTCTGCAACGCCTGCTGGCGGCGGCAGAACAGGACGATCCGGAAACCCTGCCGGTGGCGGATGTGCAGGAACTGCTGGTCCTGCTGTTCGAACTGATGAACGGGCGCGAAATCCGTTACCTCACGTTTTCCTGGAAGGGACGCTGGGACGTGGCTCGCGCCCTGGCCGAAGTCGAGACCACACGCACACGCTACCGCCTGGCGCACGCCCGGGTCGACGGCCATCTGCGCGGGCTCGCGCTGATGCTGACCGGAGCCCCAGGCAGTCCCTTGCAGCGCAGCGAGGTGCGCGGGAACACCGCCGAACTCGGCCGGCGCGTGCTCGCTGCCCTGGAAAGACTGGTGGCCGCGCGCCCACCCCGCGGCTCCGGCAATGCCAAACGCCTGGGACGATTGTTGCGCGGGGTGCGGCGGCTGCGCGAAGACCATGGGCGATGGCTTCAGGCCGGACATGACTTTGATGCCGCGCTCGAGCAGTGGGAAGCCCTTCAGCAACGGGTGCAGCCGGCGCGGCGCCGTTGGTGGAACAGGCTGCGAAGACTCGGGCTGCACATACAGGAGGACGTCATCGCCCTGAGTAACGAGCGCAAGCTCGCCTTTGCGGCGGATTTCTGTCGATTCGTCGATGAACTCGAGGTGCAGATCGACGATCGCGGCCTGCTCATTGCTGGGCAGCCGATCGACCGGGACGAGATCCGTCGTCTGGGGCTGTACCTCCTGACGCTACTGCAGAACTCCCTGGATCTAAGCGACCTCGCGATCCAGCGGGCGATACAGGCCGCACCGGCCGCGTGGCTGGGTGGCCTGCAAACCGGGCTGAGCGCGGATGCCCGCGCGGGACTGGGAGCGGCCGTCGTCAAGGATGTGCGTCACGATCTGGGACGCATGGCCGAAAGACTCGCGACCCAACTGGCCACGTTGTACAAACTGCCGCTGGACGAGCGCCTGCGGGCGCAACTCGTCGAGCGCTACGGAGCCAATCCCGAACGTCTCGAGATGCTCGCGACTCAAGTGACTGAAGGTGGCACCACTCCCATCCGGCGGGTACGCGCTCCTGAACGCGAAACACTGCTGCGCGACCCCCGCTGGGCCCTCCTCCTGAAATTCGGCGAACGCTACCTGTCCTAACCTACCCTCCGGGGTCGGACCAAGCCAAATAACTGATTCTATTTATTAATACGCTTTTCCAGGCCATCATGGAGGCGTTAGAAGGCCATTTTATTGCCCGAAAACGTGGCGTTAACAGCCTCCCCCCCTCGGCCCTCCGGGGTCCCGGCCTCCAGGGTCAGACCAAAATACCCGGCAACGACAGGAGCGGGCGCGTCGTGCGCTCGGGGCCAGAGCCGCACAGCTGGCAGACGATCGCGGCCATGTGACCGTCATCTGCCTGACCGCCAAAAGAAAAACCCGAAGGCTCGCGCATCCCTGCGCGAACCCCGGGACAGTTGGGCGAACTTAGTTGGCGCCGATCAGCCTGAAGGCGTAATCCTGGTCCAGACCATGCGTATCAACCCAGTTCAGGTACGCGTTGAACTGGTCTTCCATCGATTGCGTCGGGAAGCGACCCGTGGACGAGACATTGCCATTCAGCACGCCATCGAGAGAGGCGACCGGACGGATCTCGGGTGCCACTGCGTGCGTGACGTCGAGATCGTTTTTCGCGATCCAGGCCAGGTACGCGTTGTACTGGTCTTCCATGGCCTGCGTGGGGAAACGGCCGGTGTACGACACTTCTCCACTCATGCCGACCTCGTAGCCCAGATTGGCGGGAGTGTTCAATTCGGCAGCCTGCAGACTCCCGACAACGGCGAGCGCAGCGGCGAAAGTCAGCGTTTTTAACGTCAAGGTCTTGATCATGATTGTTTCTCCGTCCGGATTACCCGGCAAATGTTCAAAGGGTGTTTTGCATAAGTGAATTCTAATATACAGGTACTGATGCGCCCTGGCAAGCGCGTGTGCCGCGGTGTGGGGACAGCACCCGGACACTGGCCAGACGCTGGCGGCGGGGGTGCAATGCGGGATAGGATGGTTCACGGTCATGAAAGGTGGGGTGCGTGAACACGGCCAATGGTTCGATGCTTTTCCTGCTCAGTGTGTCGCTGATGCTCACGGGATGCGACTGGGAAGCGTGGTGGCCTTCACCCGACCCCGATAGGGCGGAGATCGCATGCGCGGACATCCGCAACGTCGACCTTTTCGACGCGTGTCGGGAGCTGCCGCCCGCTGCCCCTGAAGCCGCCGACGAATATCTCGTAGGTGCGAGCCTGCCGACTATCGTGCTCGAGGGCGAGCCCGTAAGAGCTGACGAGACGCTTGAAGTGCTGATCTCGGTGAACAACCCCAGCGGCGTGACTTGGAACGGCCATGTCTCCGCCACCTTCGATACCAACTGCGACGGCGCAGGAACCCAGGACATCATCCCGGTACGCCCTGTCACGGTCCGGGCAGGCGCCACGGTAAGGATCCAAGCATCCGCGTTGTGCACGCAAATGCCAGTTGGTGACCGCACGCTGACCACCGCCCTGCACGGCCCCGACCCCGTCAACCGCCTGGAAGAAACCATCATCCTCTTCGCCCTGCGGGTCGACCCAGACTGAGTCCCATCGCCTCGAAGCGCGCCACCTCCAATTGGGAGGCGAGCCCCCTCGGCGCCCCCCGTGGGATGCAAGCCCCCTCAGCGACCCCCGTGGGATGCAAGCCCCCTCGGAGACCCCTGTGGGAGGCGAGCCCCCTCGGCGACATAGCGCCAGAAAACCCCGCCGCCAGCGACTTGCCTCCCACAGGGCATCCGCTGAAACAGCGCCAATCTGATCACCCGTTGACTTCGACCCATCCACTCTGTTGGAGTCCAAGCCATGAGCAAACCTGATGGGTTGGTCCCGAAGGGAGAGAGCTTAATGACTCATCGCCAACCACGATGCATCCCACCCTCCCTCCGCACCGCAGACCCGCAGGGGTACGACCACCAACCCCGGATCCACGCGATGCCTTGCCGGCCCCGGCCCCGGCCCCGACCCCGAGTGGAATCAGTGTTCCGCCTTAGAGGCACGTTTTCAGGGCAAAAAATGCGGCTCTAAGGCTGAAATCGGGCCAATTTTCGGCATTTTTCCTTTATTTTTCAATGGCGTTTCTTGGTCCGACCCCGGAGGGCCTCGGCGAATACAGCTGCCATGCCACCGGTCGGGGCCGGCGCGGGCTCGGGTTTCGCCTTGCGGGGGCTTCGGTCCGGCTGCCGGCTGGCGTTCGGTCCACGCGGCTCGGACACTTTCGCACGGGCATCCGACGGGTCCTGAAGCCGCATGGTCAGCGCGATCCTCTTGCGCGCCAGGTCGACCTCCAGCACCTTGACCTTGACGATGTCGCCCGGGGCCACGACCTCATGCGGATCCTTCACGAATCGGTCTGCGAGCGCCGAGATGTGCACGAGGCCGTCCTGGTGAACGCCAACGTCGACGAAGGCGCCGAAGTTGGTGACGTTGGTCACCGCTCCCTCAAGGATCATCCCCGGCTTCAGATCCTTGAGCTGTTCGACGCCTTCGCGGAACTCCACCGCCCGGAACTCCGGGCGCGGGTCACGGCCCGGCTTCTCCAGCTCGCCGATGATGTCGCGCACCGTGGGCACGCCGAAACGCTCGCAAGTGTAATCGGCCGGGTTCAGGGTGCGCAGGAAGCCCATGTCGCCGATCAGGTCCTGCACCCGGCGGCCGTGCTTCGCGGCGATGCGCTCCACCACAACATAAGCCTCCGGATGCACCGCCGAGCCGTCCAGCGGATTCTCGCCCCGCGTGACACGCAGGAAGCCGGCAGCCTGCTCGAAGGTCTTCTCGCCCAGCCGCGGCACCTTCTTCAACGCCTTGCGGCTGGGGAAGCGGCCGTTCTGTTCGCGGAACTCGACGATGTTCCCGGCCAGTGTGGCGTCCAGCCCGGCGATCCGGGCCAGTAACGGAGCCGACGCGGTGTTCACGTCGACTCCGACCGCGTTCACGCAGTCCTCGACCACGGCGTCCAGGCTGCGCGCCAGCTTCACCTGGCTGACGTCATGCTGGTACTGGCCGACGCCGATGGACTCCGGATCGATCTTCACCAACTCGGCGAGCGGGTCCTGCAGCCGGCGGGCGATCGACACCGCGCCGCGGTACGACACGTCGAGATCCGGGAATTCCCGCGCGGCCAGCTCCGATGCAGAGTAGATGGACGCACCGGACTCGTTGACCATGATCTTGTGCATCTTCAGGTCGGGCAGCTTGCGGAGCAGCTCGCCGGCCAGCTTGTCGGTCTCGCGGCCGGCCGTACCATTGCCGATGGCGATCAGCTCCACGCCGTGCTTCACGCACAGTGCGCCCAGCCCGGCGAGGGACTCGTCCCAGCGCTTCTGCGGCGCGTGTGGAAACACGGTGACGTGATCGAGCAGCTTGCCGGTGGGGTCGACCACGACGGCCTTCACGCCGGTGCGCAGGCCCGGATCCAGCCCGAGGGTGGCGCGCATGCCCGCCGGCGGCGCCATCAGCAGGGACTGCATGTTGCGCGCGAACACGGTGATGGCTTCGACCTCGGCCATCTCCCGTACCCGGCCGAGGAGTTCGGTCTCCAGGTGCACGGCAAGCTTCACGCGCCAGGTCCAGCGCACGGTCTCGCGCAGCCAGTCGTCCGCGGCCCGGCGCTGGTGGCTCCAGCCGATGCTGTGCGCCACCAGCGCCTCGCAGGGATGCGGCTCGGCCTTTTCGAGTTCCTCGGGCAGGGTCATGGAGACGCGCAGCACGCCTTCCTTGCGGCCGCGGAAGAGCGCCAGCACCCGGTGCGAGGGGATTTCGGCGAGCTTCTCGACATGGTCGAAGTAATCGCGAAACTTGCTGCCCTCTTCGGCCTTGCCCTCGGACACCTGGGACCGGACCAGCGCGTGCTGCCAGAGCCAGGTGCGCAGCCGGGTGAGCAGATCGGCATTCTCGG
>PUOZ01000218.1 GCA_003553165.1 Thioalkalivibrio sp. | reverse complement strand
TAGCGGATGTCGCGCTTGAGCGTCGCCGCGGACACCTCCAGCCTTTCACGCAGGGTGTCGAAATGCACCGCGTGACGCGCGGCCCGGAGCAGCCCGTGCAGCTGGAACAGCCGGTCGGCTCGGTTCATTGGATCCCCCTCGGAGCTTCTCCCAGCCACCCTCCCCGCAGGTCGGGTTGGCGCAGCGTAACCCGACACACGAGGCGAGGTCCGTCCGACGATAAAACCGTGGCGCCAGGTCCCCCGTAGGTCGGGTTAGCGCAGCGTAACCCGACACACGGGGCCCAGCCGCCCGATGATCAAAATGCGGCCATCTCCGCTTCCAGGTAGGCCAGACTGACATAGCGCCCGATGTTGTCGTCGAAACCGCGGGTCTCCGCAGCCTTGCTGGCCACACGGGGGTCGGCCATCACGCGCGCCCGGGCGCTGGCCATGTCCTCCATGTTCTCGACCGCCTCGAGGCAGTTCTCGTAGATTCCGGCGAACAATTCGCGGTTCCACTGCATCAGGTCGTCGGTGGCCCGGCCGTGGCCCGGAACCCAGATCTCGGAGCCGGCCTCGGCCTTCAGGGCGTCGATATAATCGAGGGAGCCCTGGAAGGAACCGTCGTCCATGTTGGCGATCCGGCGCTCCATCGCGACATCCCCGACGTAGGTCAGGCGGTCCCCGACCACCTCCATGGAGATGTCGCTCGGCGTGTGCGCGACGCCGTAGTGATGCATGCGCAGGGTCACCGCGCCGAATTGGAACTCGTCGCCGTGATTGATGGTGCGGTTTGGTGCAACCACGCGGGTGCCCATGGTTGCGCCCTCGGTCCAGCGTTCCATCAGGCTCCGCCAGAGGTCGCCCTGTACACCCTCGATCTCCGTCTTGGTGTGCGGGTGCGCGTAGATCGGCAGGTCGTCCCCGTACTCGTTCACGAAGGCATGGTTGCCCAGCCAATGGTCGCCGTGATAATGCGACACGAAGATCGCAACCACCGGCCTGTCGGTGACGGTGCGGATCATCCGGATCGCCATTTCGCCGATCTGCAGCGAGCCACCGCTGTCGAGGACCACCACGCCGTCGTCGGTGACCACGAAGGTGATGTTGCACATCATTCCCTGGTTCCTCGGGGTCGGGAAGACGTCCTCCGAATAGATCATCCATACGTTCTCGGAGAGTTGCAGCGGCTTGATGTCGGGGACCGGCGGTCCCTTCAGAAAGTCGTTCAGGTCTTCCGCGAATGCGGTGATGTGCGGTGCCGTGGCGATCACGCCTGCGGCGGCAAGCGATCCGGCTCCAATTTGCAGGAAGCGGCGGCGGGACACGGTGGGCAGATGCAGCGGCATGCTTGGGACTCCATGAACGGGTGGCGGCGGGTTGCCGGTTGAAAATCGTCGGGTACAGGGCCCGGTTCGAATCCGGGGAATGGTCTCAGGACGCACGGAAGACCGGAAGCCTTCCCCTTCGGGCGCGAAGTTTGCCGCGTCCGTCGCGAGGCCGCGAATTCTTTACCGCTTCGAGTGGGCTGCCAGTACCCGGGTATCGAAGGGCCGGACGCCCTGCCTGACGGCCGAGTCCTTTGGGTAGCAGGGCCGACCGGGCCCTGTTGGTATACTTGGGACTGCCGCCACCGGTGTCGCCCCGCAGTTGTTCGGCTTGCCCGCCTGAAGCTTCGGGGCGCGGCATCACGCCCTGCCGCGGTCGCCCGGAGCAGGGTCATGCGGCGGATTGCCGGCGGGGGGGCTACCGTGTCGCCGGTTTGCTTTCAAGGATACTGAATCGGGCGATGGCCGGGGGTCGGATGCGTTTTCGTGGAATAGTCTGGATCGTTGTCGTCGTGCTGGTGCTCTTCGCGCTCATCGGCATTTTCCTGATGCCGGACCGCAACCAGGTGCAGCGCTTCGAGAACCTGCCCTGGCAGATCGAGGTCGTCGCCGAGGATCGGACACGCGTACTCGGCATCGAACTCGGCCAGACTACCTTGATGGAGCTCGCCGGGCGCCTCCCGGTGCCGGACATCCGCATGTTCGTCGAGCCGGACGGCACCCGTACCGTCGAGGCCTTCTACGCCAATGCCCGCATCGAGCCGTTCGAGGCCAACCTGGTGCTGGTGCCCGACCTCGACGAGGACGGGCTGGCCTTCATCTGGGAAGAGCGGACCTCGGAGCGGCCGATGCCCAGCGGCGCCCGCCGCTACGGACTCAGCGACGATGCGCTGCGTGCGCTGGGCCGCGCGTCGGCGGTGGAGATGAGCTACATTCCGCGTGCCCGCTGGGATTCGACCCTGTTGCGCGAGCGCTTTGGCGATCCGGCCGGTCACCTGCGCATCGGCGACGACCAGGACTACTGGCTGTACCCGGACCGGGGGTTGGCCATCATGGTCCCCACCGGGCGAGGGCGGGTCCTGATGCATTACGTGACACTGGAACGCTGGGAAGCGGTGCTGGAACGCCTGGAGCAGGCCGGTGAGCGCCTGCTCGAAGCCGCCGGCGGTGGCTCCTCCTGATGCCGCCGCCGTTCTGGGAACGTCCCTTGGAAACGCTGGACGGGCAGGAATGGGAGGCGCTTTGCGACGGCTGCGGGCGTTGTTGCCTGCACAAGCTCGAGGACGAGGATACCGGGGAAATCGTCCACACCTGGCTTGCCTGCCGCCTGCTGGACTGCGACACGGGCCGCTGTTCCGACTATGCGAACCGGATCCGGCAAGTACCCGACTGCCTGCAGGTGAACATCAGGACGGTGGCGGAGTACGACTGGCTGCCGCCGACCTGTGCCTATCGGCTGCGCTTCCTGGGGGAGGCATTGCCGGACTGGCACCCGCTGATCTCGGGGAATCCCGAAACCGTCCGGGCGGCAAAGGTCTCGGTAGCAGGCCGGGTGGTTCGTGAGGACGAGGCACCCGACCTGCCATTGCTCGACTTCGTCGTCGACTGGCCGGGTCAGTGGCCGCGTGCAGCCAGACCCGCGGCCAGACGAGGCCCCGCGAAGCCCTCCTGAGCATTCAGGAAGCGAACGAGGCGTTCGCGAAAGTCGTCGACCGTCGAGTCCTTCACCTCCGGCAGACCCGATACGTGCCGCCACCAGCTTGCGAGGACGGGGCAGTCGTCGGGCTGCCAGGGGCTTTCCGGATCTCGCAGCAGGTCAAGGCGCATCAACACTGGCGCCAGTGCCGCGTCGAGCAGGGAGAAATCCGGCCCGGTGAAGCAGGGGGCGGCCTTGCATTGCGCCTCCAGCCGTTTCAGGCCCTTCGCAGCCTCGTCGCGGGCCGCCCTGAAGGCCTCTTCGGTCGATGCCGTCATCCAGCGGTGCATTGCCATGACCAGGTCGGATATGAAGGCGATCCAGGCGCGGCTCAGGGCACGCTGCAGCGGGTCCGTCGGCAGCAGCGGAGGCGAGGTGATCTCGTCGACGTACTCGCTGATCACCGCAGACTCGAATACCGCGGTGTCCTGGTCCACCAGCAGCAGCGGCACCTTTCCTGTCGGCGACTTTTCCAGGAACCAGTCCGGCAGTTCCTGGGGGTTGAGAAGGGTCAGTTCAAACGGCACGTTCTTGTGTTTCAGCAGGATGACGCTACGCTGCACAAAGGGACAGAGCGGAAAGCTGACCAGATGAAGATGGGGCAGGGCCATGGGATCTCCAGACGGCTTGTGGAATCGGTTCCCGGCGGACGCAGTGGGCGGGGCATGTGACCGCGGCTGACTCCAGTGATGCCGCGTTGCGCTTGGATAAATGGCTCTGGGCCGCGCGCTTCTTCAAGACCCGGGTGCTCGCCACCGAGGCGGTTGCAGGTGGCAAGGTGCACGTAAACGGCGACCGCTGCAAGCCCGCCCGCAGGGTGCACCTGGGCGACCGCCTGACCGTGCACCGGGGTGAGGAGGTCTTCGACGTTGAAGTCCTGGGCATTAACGACAAGCGTCGTCCGGCCACCGAGGCGCAACGGCTCTACGCGGAGACCGCGGAGAGTGTCGCCCGGCGCGAGGCCGAGGCCGAGCGGCGCCGGCAGCAACGGGGCGAGGGCGGTCGCGCCCGGCGTCCGGACAAGCGAGAGCGCCGGCACATCCGGCGTTTCATTCGGAAGGAGGGGGAGACATGAACGCAGAACGTCCGAAGACACCGCTTTTGGCCGTCGATCTGATCATCCGCCATGCGGCGAATCCCGGTCGCATCGTCGTGATCGAGCGAATGAATCCACCGCCCGGCTGGGCGCTGCCCGGCGGTTTCGTGGACGAAGGCGAGACGGTGGAGCAGGCGGCCCTGCGCGAGGCGCGCGAGGAAACCAGCCTCGAGATCAGACTCGAGACCTTGCTCGGCGTCTACTCCGATCCCGAGCGGGATCAGCGCGGCCACACCGTCAGCGTGGTCTATGTGGCACGGGGTGAGGGGGAGGCGCGGGCGCAGGACGATGCGAAGGCACTCGCCTGGCTGGACCCGGAAGACCGGGCGCAGCCGCTGGCCTTCGATCACCGGCGCATTCTCGACGACTATCTGCGCTACCGCGCCATCGGAGAGACGGCTCCCATCCGCCATGTCTCTCGTTGAAGGGGCGCAGCCGCGGGAACGCGAGGCCTTGCGGCATCCTGACTATCCAGGAAGCTCCGCAGGGAATCCGCTGATGCCCAGCGCTCTTCCCTGCACGGCCGTCCCTTGTGGGAGGCGAGCCCTCTCGGCGACCGAACGGCGGCAAACCTTCGCCCGGAGGCTCGCCTCCCACAGGGCGACCCTTGAAACTGCGGCAATCCGACCACCTGCTGGGCTTTGGTGCTAATCAAGAGCTGTTATGATACGGGCCTTTCACGCCGACGACGAACCTTGGTGAGCCAGTCAGTCTCAGCCCCCATAGAGCCGCGGGTGTATACCCGCGATCAGCACCCGATCTCGCGGGCCGCAATCAGCGAAAACGCGCTGAAGGTTCTTTACCGTCTGCGTGACGCCGGTTTTCGCAGCTGCCTGGTCGGCGGTGGCGTGCGGGATCTGCTGCTGGGGCGGGAACCCAAGGATTTCGACGTCGCCACCGATGCCCACCCGGATGACGTGCGCCGGCTGTTTCGCAATTGCCGGCTGATCGGGCGGCGCTTCCGGCTAGCCCACGTCACCTTCGGGCGCGAAATCATCGAGGTCGCGACCTTTCGCGCCCCCTTCGGCGCTGAGGACGAGGAAGGCAACATCGAGCTGAGCGAGGAAGGGCGCATCCTTCGCGACAACTGTTACGGCACCATCGAGCAGGACGCGTGGCGGCGTGATTTCACCATCAATGCGCTCTATTACGATGTCGCGAATTATGCGGTCCTCGACTTCACCAACGGCGTACTGGATCTGCACGAAGGCGTGTTGCGCCTGATCGGGGATGAGCCCGAACAGCGCCTGCGCGAGGATCCGGTGCGCATGCTGCGCGCGGTGCGCTTCAGCGCCAAGCTCGGATTGCGCATCGCCCCCGAACTGGATCACGCCATGCATAACCACGCCGGACTGATGGCGTCGGTGGCGCCGGCCCGTCTGTTCGACGAGGTGATCAAGCTCTTCCACAGCGGCGCGGCGGTCACCTGCCTGGACGAACTCGAACGCTTCGGGCTGTTCGAGGCGCTGTTCCCGCAGGCGGCGGCCTGCTTTACCGATCCGGACCGCGGCCTCGAGCGGCGCGCCTTTCTGGTCGAGGCGCTGAAGAACACCGACGCCAGGATTCGCGACGAACTGGGCGTGCACCCGGCGTTTCTCTATGCGGCGGTGCTGTGGGCCCCGGTACAGCGCGAGGCGCAGGCGCGACTGGGCGCCGGCGAGGATCCCGTTGCCGCCTGGCAGCAGGCGATGTCCGTGGTGCTGGAGCGGCAGATCCAGCGGGTATCCATCCCGAAGCGTTATTCGCTGGTGGTGCGCGAGATCTGGGACCTGCAGCAGCGCCTACCGCGCAACCAGGGCGGGCGTGCCCTGAAGCTGTTGACCCACCCGCGTTTCCGTGCCGGCTACGACTTCCTCTGTCTACGTGCGCGTGTGGGCGATGCCGATCCTGACCTGTGCCAGTGGTGGACGGAGTTCCAGCAGACGGACGAGGCCCGGCAACAGGCGATGGCGCGCGCTCCCGGCGGCGCCCCAGCGACCCGCACGCGACCGCGAAGGCGCCGCCGAAAGGCCCAGTCGGCCTCATGAGGCCGGCCGTCCATGCCTATATCGGGATCGGCGCCAATCTCGGCGATCCCGTCGCGCAGGTGTTGCATGCCTGCGCGCGACTCGCGCGTGATGTGCCACGCACCCGCCTCATCGCGCGCTCCAGCCTCTACCGCAATCCACCGATGGGCCCGCAGGATCAGCCCGATTACGTCAATGCGGTGGCCCGGCTCGATACACAGCTGACGCCCCGTGCCCTGCTGGACGAACTCCAGCGCATCGAGGTGGCCTGCGGACGCCAACGCGACGGCTCCCGATGGGGGCCGCGCCTGCTGGACCTCGATATCCTGCTGTGCGGAGACCTGGTGATCGATCAGCCGGGCCTTCGGGTGCCGCACCCCGGCATCGCGGAGCGGGATTTCGTTCTCTTCCCACTACAGGAACTGGATCCTGACCTCGTCATCCCGGGTCTTGGCCGCGTCGCGGCGCTGTGCCGGGGCATGGCCAGCACGGGTCTTGTTGCCATCGCCGAGGAGGCGCGCGCGTGAGCCTGGCCGATTTCCGTTTCATTGCCGTCGAGGGTCCGATCGGTGTCGGCAAGTCCAGCCTTGCGCAGATG
>PUOZ01000162.1 GCA_003553165.1 Thioalkalivibrio sp. | reverse complement strand
CTGCGTGGTCGTCCAGCCCGAGGGATGCCGCTGTATCCGGCTGGCACCGATCTGGAAGCGGTCCGACTTGCTGGTCCCCGTGTCCTCCGTGCGGTAGGAGGTGAAAAGGCTGAGGGTGTCGCTCAGTGGGTCAGCCAGCGGAATGTCGTAGTTGAAACCGATGCCCGATCGTTTGTCGGAGAGTTCGAGTTCCGCGTTGTACCGGTGTCCGCGCCGGTTGGCGTAGCGCCGGTCCAGGCCCAGCCCGAGTCGCGGCCCGGTGTCGGTGGAGAAACCGAGTCGAGCCTCGTAGGCGGTGCGCTTTCGCGGTTCGATCTCGGCGAGGATGGGTATCTCGCCATCCGCTGCGTCGTCGATCTGAGGGCGTACGCGAACCGCCTGGAAGTAGCCGCTGTCCCTCAGGTTGCGCTGCAGACGGATCAACTGTGCGGAGGTGTAGGGATCGCCGTGCTCGAAGGGGATCAGGCGTGCGACGAAGTCGTCGTTGAGGATGTCCTGCTCGAGTGTCACGGGGCCAAAGCGATAGCGGCTGCCGCTGTCCATGTGCAGGCTGATCCGGGCCTCGTTTGCTGCAGGGTCGACCAGCAGCCGGCTCTCGGTGAGTGCGGCCTCGAAGTAGCCGCGGTCGGCCGCGATGCGCGTCAGGCGGGAGCGCAATCCATCGAAGACATCGTGGCGGAGGGGATCACCTACGGCGATTCCCGGGTCCGAGGTCACCGCGACAAAGGAGGGATCGTCGCTACCCTCACCCGTCACCCGGACATCGACCTCCGCGATACGGACAACCGGCCCCGGATCCACGGTCACGACGAGGTTCCAGCAGGTCTCAGTGCGGACGATCTCGACATCGACCTCGGGTTGGTAATGGCCTAGCGGGCGCAGGGCCTGGCGCACACGGTCGTTGGTGGTGCGCAGGATGTTGCGTTCGCGGAATGCGGGCAGTTCGCAGACGTACCGTGCCAGCGGCACGAAGGCGCGGATATTCTGCCGCTGTTCGGAGGTCCCGCCCTGGAGTTCGAGTCGTGGCGCTTCGTCTGCGTGGGCTGGGAGCAGCAGAAGCGGCACCACCAGCGTCGCCCAGAGCAGCAGGGGAGGCCGGTTTCCCGGCAGTCGCCGAACCTGCCGATGGTGATCGAGACGCGTCATTGCAACCCGTGGTCTTGAGTGTGGAGGCCGCGTGTTCCAGGCCGGTGGTTCGTTTCGCCCGATCCGCCGGGTCATGGACCGGAGGATCGGGCTGCGTCCGCGGTTGTGCGGACTCGATTGCTGGCAGCCGATGCGGTCGCTATTCGTTGACGGCCGGCCTCCAGTATAACCGGACACATAGATGCGACGGCGAGTTCGTTCCGGCGCAGTGGACTCATCCTTGCCCTCGAGTCCGAACCCGGGGCTGGTTCCCGTTGCCGAAGGGGACAGCAGGACGGTCGTTTACGAAGGCGCGGGCCGGGTCGACCAGCCAGCTGCCGTCGATCAGGGACTGACGCCCCAGCAGCATGCCGAAGCGCATCGGGCCGCGGTCCGCCAGGGTGATCTCGATCTCCTGCCGCACTTGCCCCAGAACCATCGGAGTCACGATCACGTAACGGCGCTCGAGCTGGCCGTTGGAACTGCGGATCTGGCGCTGGTCGCTGACGGCGGCAGAGCAGGCGATGGAGGTGCGTTCGTCACCGTGCAGCGGGTAGAGACGGAAGCGCACGTGCGGGCGACCCGCCCGGCTGAATGTCTCGAGATCCAGAGCATGCAGCGCGGACGTGCGGGCGCCCGTGTCGATCTTGCACTGGAGTCGCCGGATCCCCAGTTCGGGCAGCGCGAGCCATTCGCGCCACCCGACGATGCGCTGGCCGTCATCGGAACGTGTTGCCTGCATGCCGGGTTCAGCGCCGTACAGCGCTACTGTCGCCCCGGGGAAAGACCACGAGATGCGAGAAGTTCAGGCGCAGCCGCACGTGATCCGAGACGATGAAATTGTCGTGACTCGGCGCCACGCAGAGGATTTCGGTATCGTCCTGCAGCCTGAGTGCGTAGAGGAAATCGGCGCCGCGGAAGGCCTTGGCAGTGACCTCGGCCTGGATCTCGCCATTGGCGAGATCCAGTTCGACGTCGTCCGGCCGCACCAGGACGTCCACTGGGGTGCCGGGAACGAACCGGCTCGAGAGCGGCCCGCGGATCTTGCCCAGTGCGGTTTCGACACAGTCGTCCTCGCACACACGCCCGGGGATGATCGTGCCCTCGCCCACGAAGTCGGCGACGAAGCGGTCTGCGGGCTTGTGGTACAGGTGGTATGCCGTATCCCACTGGCACAGTCGGCCGTTGTTCAATACGGCGATGCAGTCGGCAAAGGCGAAGGCCTCGTTCTGGTCGTGCGTGACCAGCATGCCGGTCGTGCCCTCGGCGCGGAGGATCGCGCGAACCTCGCGCGCCAGATCCGTGCGCAGTTCCACGTCCATGCTGGAAAAGGGCTCGTCCAGCAACAGCAGCTGCGGCTTCGGCGCCAGGGCCCGGGCCAGCGCGATGCGCTGTTGCTGGCCACCGGAGAGCGCATGCGGGTAGGCTCGTTCATACCCGGAGAGCCCGATCAGGCGCAGTAGCTCCTTGACCCGCAGCTCCCGGTCGCCGCGGTTCCAGCGGCGGATCCCGAAGGCGATGTTGCCCGCGACGTCCAGGTGCGGAAACAGCGCGAAATCCTGGAACACCATGCCCACGTTGCGCTTCTCCGGTGCCAGCGTGTAGCCGGGCCGGCTGACCGTCTCGTCGTTCAGGCGAATCTCGCCACGCATCACGCCCTCGAAGCCAGCGATCGCCCGCAGCAGGGTGGTCTTGCCGCAGCCCGAGGGTCCCAGGAGGCAGCCGATCTGACCCCGCGGGAGTTCCAGTGAGATCGCGTGTACCACGCGCTGGCCCGAGTAGCCGACGTCGACGTCGTCGAGGACCATCTCCGCGGCGTGAACAGGTTCCGTCTTCTTGGTCGTCATGCCGTCTGTGTGCCGGCCGGTACGGCCAGGGGTTCGTTTTGCCGGGGTTCGCCGCGGTTACGCATCCGCTGTCGCTGGCCCGGGCGGGATCGTTCGATCGTCAGGCTGAGGAGGATAACCGGAAGCAGCCCGACCAGCACGATGGCCAGCGCCGCACTGGAGGATTCGGCGAGACGTTCGTCTCCGGCCAGCTCGAAGGCGCGCACGGCCAGGGTGTTGAAATCAAAGGGGCGCAGGATCAGGGTGGCTGGAAGTTCCTTGAGCACGTCGACGAAGACCAGCAGCAGCGCGGTCAGCAATGTTCCGCGCATGATCGGCAGGTGCACCCGTGTCAGGGTGCCCAGCGGGCGCATGCCCAGGGAGCGGGCGGCATCGTCCATGCTCGGCTTGATCTTGCCCAGCCCGGCCTCGACCGTCTGCAAGGAGACTGCGAGGAAGCGCACCGCATAGGCGAACAGCAGCGCCGCCAGTGTTCCCGACAGCAGGAGCCCGGTAGAGACCCCGAACTGCGCGCGCATGAATGCGTCCAGGGTATTGTCGAACCAGGCGAACGGCAACATCACCCCGATGGCGATAACGGTACCCGGTACGGCGTAGCCCAGCCCGGCCACGCGGACCGCCAGCCCGGTGATGAAGCCGCCCTGCATGCGCCGCGCGTAGGCCAGGATCAGCGCGAGCGCCACCGCGATGACCGCGGCCAGGGCTGCGAGGTAGAAGGTGTTGAAGACCAGCTGGGCGAAGGCCGGGTTGACCCAGTGGCCGGTCGTCTGCGCGGCCCAGATCGACAGCTGCACGGCCGGGATCAGGAAGCCGAACAGGATCGGCAGCAGACAGGCGGTCACGGCTGCGGTGGCCTTCCAGCCCCGGAGCTGGTACCGGGGCAGGTTCGAGTAGCGCGAGCTGGTGTGATGAAAGCGCGCGCGCATGCGCGACCAGCGTTCGAGCAGGATCAGCACGAAGACGAAGCTCAGCAGCACGGCGGCCAGCTGGGCCGCTGCGGCGGGATCGGCCAGGCCGTACCAGGTGCGGAAGATGCCCGTGGTGAAGGTCGGGATGCCGAAATAGGCCACCGTACCGTAATCGGCCAGCACTTCCATCAGCGCCAGGGTGAGTCCCGCGATCACCGCGGGGCGCGCCAGCGGCAGCGCCACGCGGAAGAAGCCTGCGTACGGACCGCTGCCCAGTGTCCGCGAGACCTCGAGCACGCAGACCGACTGCTCGAGGAAGGCGGCGCGCGTGAGGAGATACACGTAGGGGTAAAGGACCAGGGTCAGCATCAGCATCGCCCCGGTGAGCGAGCGGATTTCCGGGAACCAGTACTGGCCATAGCCGAGCCCGGTCAGGTCGCGGATCAGTACCTGCACCGGCCCGGTGAAGTCGAGCATGCCGGTGTAGGTATAGGCGATGATATAGGCGGGCATCGCCAGTGGCAGCATCAGTGCCCACTGGAAGATCCTTCGACCCGGGAACTCGCAGACGCTGACCAGCCATGCCACCGGCACGCCGATCACCAGCACGCCCACCCCGACCCCGAACAGCAACAGCAGGGAATTGGTGACGTACTCCCCGAGCATGGTTTCGCGCAGATGCTGCCAGACATCGCCCGTTGGCAGGAAGACATGCCCGAAGATCACCAGCACCGGCAGGGCCAGCACCAGGGCCACGGTGACCGAGGTGATCTGCCAGAGGTTCGGGCGCGATACCGGGCGCCGCCGGGTTGGCCGAGCGGGTTGCGGCTGCGTGGGGGGAATGCTCATCGCCGCGAATAATAAACGTTCTTATTACGAATGACATCCCGGTCCCGCACCGGGCCGGGCTCCGCCCCGCTCACTGTCATGGACTCGGAGCGTGCCGCCCCGAATGACGAACGCACAAGCGCCTAGGGAGTGCGGCGGCTTGCCACCGACTTGGGGAGCCGGGAGCTCCCTGGTATCGAACAGCGGGAGCAAGCTCCCGCACTCCGTAAAAGGGGACGCAGGGGCGGGCGTGACCGGGTCTTTCACGTTGACTGCGACCCCGCCTCAGCGCCAGCGGGCACGGTCCATGATGCGCACGGCTTCGGCGTTGTGCTCGCCCAGCAGGGACAGGTTCAGGCTGTCCATCTTGAAGTCGCCGAAGGCCTGCAGCACCTCGCTGGCGGGCACGTCGGGCCGCACCGGGTATTCCTGGTTGGCCTCCGCGTACCACCGCTGTGCCTCCTCGCTGGTCAGGAATTCGATCAGGCGAATGGCGTTTTCACGATTGGGCGCGTGCGTGGTCACGCCGGCGCCACTGATGTTGACGTGGGTGCCACGATCCTCCTGGTTGGGAAAGAAAACGCCCAGTTGTTCCGCGGCCGCGCGCTGGGTCGCGTCATCGCCGGCGAGCATGGCCCCCAGGTAGTAGGTGTTGGCGATCGCGATGTCGCAGACGCCTGCGGCGGCAGCGCGAATCTGGTCGCGGTCGCCACCCTGCGGCGGCCGCGCCAGGTTGGCCACCAGGCCCTCGACCCACTGGCTCGCCGCTTCTGAGCCCTCGCTGGCGATCATCGCCGAGACCATCGACTGGTTGTACACGTTCGACGAAGAACGAATGCAGATGCGGCCGCGCCACTGGGGATCGGTCAGGGCTTCGTAGGTGGACAGCTCGGAGGGATCGACCTTGTCCTTGTGGTACATGATCGGCCGGGCGCGCAACGATAGTCCGTACCACTGACCATCCTCGTCGCGAAAGCTTTCCGGCACGCGCTGATCGAGCAGCTCGGATTCGATGGCGGACAGGACCCCGGCTTCCTTGGCCTGGTGCAGATTGCCGGCATCGACGGTAATCAGGACGTCGGCGGGGGAGTTGCGGCCTTCGAGCCGCAGCCGCTGCAGCAGTTCGTCCGCGCGGCCGGTCAGCAGATTGACGGTGATCCCCGTATCGCGGGTGAAGTCGTCGAGCAGGGGCTTGATCAGGTTCTCCTGACGTGCGGAGTACAGGTTGACTTCGCCATCGGCGTGGACCGCCGCGGGGAGGCCGAGTGCGGCCCCGACGGCCGCGATTGCGAAGACTTTCAAGCTGTGACGAAACATGGAGCGCTCTCCTGAATGAGGTTGGTTCGCAGATGGCGAACAAGAACCATTGTCATTCGCTTTGCGTTCGCAGTCAAGGTTCTGGATCGTCTGCCGATGGCCCCCGTGCGGTCTTTGTTCACCCTTGCCGGGCCGGGCTGGTAGTCTTGCGCCATGGATGCGACGCAGCCGATGGCCATCGATTCCCTCCCCGCTGCGGTTCGCGACCGCGCGCGCCGGCTTCAGGCCGACTTTCTCGATGGGCTCTCCGATCCGCCGCAGCATATCCCTGGCGCCGGCATGGTCTTCCTGTGCAGCGATTACGTCACGCAGATTGCAGGGCGTCATCCCGAGTACGTGCTCGACGCCCTGGACGCCGACGGGGCGATGCCGGCCCGCTCCGACGAGGAGATCCACGCATGGCTGGCCGAGCGCCTGCGTGAGGTCGCCGACGATGCCCAACTCAAGGCCTGCCTGCGCGAACTGCGCCACCGCGAACTGATCCGTATCGCCTGGCGCGACCTTCTGGGTCAGGCCGGGCTCGACGAGGTGATGCACGATCTCACGCGTCTTGCGGATACCCTCGTGCAGGGCGCCATGGAATGGCTCGAGGAGCGGTTGCAGCAGCGTTACGGCATTCCCCGCGACGACGAGGGTCAGGCGCAGTCCCTGGTCGTTCTCGGCATGGGCAAGCTGGGTGGCCAGG
>PUOZ01000297.1 GCA_003553165.1 Thioalkalivibrio sp. | reverse complement strand
GCCAATCTCGCCAATAATATTCGTAACGCGAATCGTTTTCAATATCATTGCTATAACAACGAGGGTGCCTGCACAAGAGCCAGGAGCGGACCTGCCAAGGCAGGACCGGCGCAGGGTTTGATCGATTTCACTTCGATATTCGCATATCCTGATTTTCTCATGCACCGGGGCGACTACACTACGGGTTAACCGCTCCACCCATTATGGTGACTCGCCATGGAATTCGATCCCCTACTGCTGTCGCGTATCCAGTTCGCGTTCGTCGTCTCTTTCCACGCGATTTTTCCCGTCTTCACCATCGGGCTGGCGACGTATATTGCACTGCTCGAGGGGATCGCCTACCGCACCCGGGATCCTGACTGGGCGCGCCTGTCGCAGTTCTGGATCAAGATCTTCGCCGTGGTCTTCGGGATGGGCGTGGTCTCCGGGCTGGTGATGGCCTTCCAGTTCGGCACCAATTGGAGCGAATTCTCCTACCGCAGCGCCAATTTCCTCGGGCCGGTGCTGGCCTACGAGGTGGTCACTGCGTTCTTCCTCGAGGCGGCCTTCCTCGGCGTGCTGCTGTTCGGGCGCAACAAGGTTCCTCCGGGCGTACACCTGTTCGCCGCCATCATGGTCGCGCTAGGTACCTTCATCTCCTCGTTCTGGATCCTGTCTGCCAACTCCTGGATGCAGACGCCGGCCGGTTTCGAACTCCGCGATGGCATGGTGCACGTAACCAGCTGGCTGGAGGCAATCTTCAATCCGTCGTTCCCCTACCGGTTCACGCACATGGCCGTGGCCTCGCTGCTGACCGGCGGCTTCGTGGTAGCGGGCATCTCGGCGTGGTACCTGCTGCGGGGGCACGCGGTCACCGCGAGCAAGCGTGCGCTGAAGATGACCCTGATCATGCTGGCGGTCGCCGCTCCGGCCCAGCTGATCATCGGTGACTTCCACGGCCTGAATACGCTGGAGCACCAGCCGGCCAAGGTGGCGGCGATGGAAGGCGCGTGGGAGACACAGGAGGGGCTTCCCCTGCTGCTGTTCGCCATCCCGGACCAGGCCAACGAGACCAACCATTTCGAAATCGGCATCCCGAAACTGGCCAGCCTCATCCTCACCCACGAGTGGGACGGCGAGGTGCAGGGACTGAAGGAATGGCCCGCCGAGGAGCGCCCGCCGGTGGGCATCGTGTTCTGGTCGTTCCGGGTGATGGTGGCGATCGGAATGGTGATGATCGGCGTCGCGCTCTGGGGCGCCTGGTTGCTTTACCGCAGGCGGCTCATGGACCACCCGTTGTTCCTGCGCGTACTCACGCTGATGATCCCGCTCCCCTTCGTCGCCGTGCTGGCGGGCTGGTTCGTCACCGAGGTCGGACGCCAACCCTATGTTCTCTACGGTGTCATCACCGTGCAGGAGGGTCTGACGCCCAGCCTCACCGGCGGCATGGCGCTGTTCACGCTGATCGGCTACATCGTCGTCGATGCCCTGGTGTTCACCGCCGGGCTCTATTACCTGACCCGCATCGTGCGCAAGGGCATGCCCGAGGAACTCGAGGAACAGCAGGATCCACAGGGACGCCCGAAACGTCCGTTCTCGGCGGCAGACACCCCGCTGGACGAACCCTCCGCCTAGCAGGGAGAAAAAGCCATGTTCGACTTCACCTATATCTGGGTCATGATCATCGGCTTTGGCGTACTCATGTACGTGCTGACCGACGGATTCGACCTCGGCGTCGGGATCCTCTTCCCCTTCGCCCGCTCCGAGCAGGACCGCGACATCATGATGAACACCGTCGCGCCGGTCTGGGACGGCAACGAGACCTGGCTGGTGCTGGGGGGCGCGGGCCTGCTGGCGGCGTTCCCGCTGGTCTACACGGTTTTCCTTCCGGCCCTCTACATCGGCGTCTTCCTGATGCTCGCCGGGCTCATCTTCCGCGGTGTGGCCTTCGAATTCCGCTTCAAGGCCGCCAAGGGCCGGCGCTTCGTCTGGAACGCGGCCTTTTTCGGCGGGTCGCTGGTCGCCACCTTCGCCCAGGGTGCGGTGGTGGGCACCTTCATCCAGGGCTTCGAGACCGAGAATTTCCGGTACGTCGGCGGGCCGCTGGACTGGCTGACTCCGTTCACGGTCATGACCGGCCTGGGCATGATCGTCGGCTATGGTCTGCTCGGTGCAACCTGGCTGATGCTGAAGACCGAGGGCGAGACGCAGCGGTGGGCCCGCGGCTGGGCCTACCGCCTGCTCGCCGCCCTGATGGTGTTCTTCGTGATTGTCAGCCTGTGGACACCGCTCACCGACGAGTACGTGCGCAGCCGCTGGTTCGACAACCTGACCTGGCTCTGGCTGCTGCCACTGGCCACTGTCCTGGTCGCGGCGAGACTCTGGCATTCCCTCAACCGCAGCTACGAGGCCACGCCCTTCGTCTACACCATCGGCCTGTTCGGGCTGTTCTACGCCGGGCTGCTGTTCAGCAAGTGGCCCTACGTGGTGCCGCCGAACTACACCTTCCACGATGCGGCATCGGCACCGGAGAGCCAGCTGTTCCTGTTGATCGGCCTGCTCTTTGTCGTACCCTTCGTGCTGATGTACACCGCCTGGACCTACTATGTGTTTCGGGGCAAGGTGCGCGCGGACAGCGGATACCATTGATTGCCCTGCCCGCGGCCACCCTCGTCCATGCAAAGTCCGCCGCGGGATCGGCTGGGGCTGCGAAGCTGGCGGCTTCCCATGTGGAGTGCGGGTCAGGCGGCGTGACCTCCTGCTTGCAACGCAGGCCCCATCCCGCAACCTGCGGCTCCCTTTGAAGGCCGGGCCCCGTCCAGCGTCGGGTCGTCGCTGAACGTGCTTCTTCGCGAGCTTCTGAAGCCTCACCGGCATTGGCTTCATCTCTCCTGGTCGGCCGGCGTCGGTGCCGGACTCGCGACGATCGCGCTGGCAGGCATCATCGCCTGGATCGTGCATCAGGCCGTGTTCGAGCCTGGCACGGCAGCGGCCTGGCTCTGGCTGGGCCTTGCGTTCATCGCCGTGATCACCCGCCACGGCCTACAGGCCCTGCGCGACTGGGCGGGCCAGCAACTGGCCTTCAGGGTGCGCGGGGATCTGCGGGAACGGATGGTCGCGACCGCGGCCCGGATCGGGCCGGTCCACCTCGCGCACCGCGGTCACTCCGGAGCCTGGGCCAGCCGCTACCAGGAACAGGTCGAAGCGCTGGGCGGCTACTACACGCGTTATCTTCCCGCTCTGGGGCTCGCGCTGGCGGTGCCGCTGGTGCTGCTGGCCGCCGCGTTCACGCAGGATTGGGTCGCGGGGCTTCTGCTGCTGTTCTCCGCGCCGTTGATCCCCGTCTTCATGGCCCTGATCGGCATGGGCAGCCAGCAGGTCCACGAGGCACAGCAAGACCGGCAGAACCGCCTGGCCGGGCATTTCCTGGATCGTATCCGCAACCTGGACCTGTTGCGCAGGAGCCTCGCGCTCGATGCGGCGGCCGACGAGGTGGCGGAGACTGCACAGGACTACCGGCGACTCAGCATGCGCGTGCTGCGGGTGGCCTTCCTCTCTTCCGCGGTGATGGAATTCTTCAGCGCGGTGGCGATCGGCCTGGTCGCGATCTACGTCGGTTTCGCCCTGCTCGGTTTCCTCGACTTCGGCCCGGCCGGGCAGATGACGCTGTTCTCGGGGCTGTTCGTGCTGCTGCTGGCGCCCGAATACTTCCAGCCCCTGCGCCAGTTCGCACAGAGCTATCACGACCGTGCCGGCGCAGTGGCGGCGGCCGAGGCGCTGGCGCCGCTGCTCCTGGAACCGTCCCTCCCGAAGACCGAGCCGGAGCCACTGCCCGCCGGTGCCGCACCGCTGCTGCTGCGCCTCGACCGGGTCAGCCTGCGCTACGATCCGGACGGGCCGCCGGCGCTCGATGACCTGAGCCTCAACGTCGCGCCTGGTGAAGACGTCGCGATCGTCGGGCCCAGCGGCAGCGGCAAATCGACCCTACTGGCCCTGTGCGCGGGCTTTATCAGCCCCGACTCCGGCACACTGGGACTGGCCGAACCCGCCCGGCACTTCGCCTGGATGGGGCAACGTGCGCACCTCTTCCACGGCAGCCTGCGCGACAACCTGGCGTTGGGCACGCCCCCCGGGACCAGCGACAGGGAACTGATCGCAGCTCTGAGCGCAGCCGGCCTGCCGGTGGACGACCCGACGCTGCCCAAGGGCCTCGACACGCCGATCGGCGAGGGCAACCGCGGCTTGTCGGGTGGACAGGCGCAACGCGTGGCATTGGCCAGAGCACTGCTCTCGAACAGCCGCCTGTGGCTTTTGGACGAACCAACCAGTGCACTGGACCCGGACACCGAGGACGACCTGCTGAGCAGGGTGCTGGAACACGCGCGGCAACGTGGCGTCACGATCCTCCTGGCGACGCACCATGCTGCCGTGTACGGGCGCATGCGCCGCGTGGTCCACCTCGACCAGGGCCGGCTCCGGGAGGACGGCGATGTCTGACTGGGGGTTCCTGCGCCAGGTTTTTCGCGGCAGTCGCGTCTGGACGGGATCTGCCTATCTGCTGCTGGCCCTGACCTGGGCCGCCGGCATCGCCCTGCTGGCGCTGTCGGGGTGGTTCATCACGGCCTCCGCGCTGGCGGGTGCGGGCCTGCTTCTGGGTCTCGAACTGTTCACGCCGTCGGCCGGTATTCGCGCCGCGGCGCTGCTGCGCACCCTGGCTCGTTACGGCGAGCGCGTGATCGGGCACGAGGCCGTGCTGCGCGTCCTCGCCAGCCTGCGCGCACGCAGCTTCGCTTCCATCTCTCGCCTGCCGATCGCCAGCCAGCGACAGCTGCGCAGCGGGGACCTGCAACACCGGCTGACCGCGGACATCGACACCCTCGACGGGGTGCCGCTGCGCATCACCGGTCCGGTTGTCGCGGCGGCCCTGGCGGTTCTTGCCGCGACTGTTCTCGCCTACTGGCTGGCACCTTGGCCGGCGGCCGTATTGATCCTGGCCACTGCCATCCTGACGCTGGCGGCGTCGCTGCTGGCGGCCCGGCTCGGGCAGGCGCGCGGGCGCGCGCTCGTGGAGCGGCGCAGCCGGCAGCGGGTCGCGCTGCTGGATTACTTCGGGGGTCTGGCCGACCTGATCGCCTACGGACGCGCAGATGCCCAGCGCATGCTCCTCGACGAACTGGATCGCGAGCAGGCGAGGGGCGTGCTGCTGCAGGAGCGGGTCGCCCTGTTCACCGACCAGGCCGTGCAGGGCTTGGTCGCCATGACCACCCTGGCGATGCTGGCACTGGCCCTGCACTGGCATGCCGCAGACGCCATCGACGCGCCGGTTGCGGTTTTGCTGACCCTGATGACGCTTGGGCTGAACGAAGCCCTGAGCACCCTGCCCGGAGCGTTCTGGCGCACGGGAGAGAGCCTGCAGGCGGCGGCGCGACTGCGGGACCTCGGGGTCGACCCCGGCGGCAGGGCCGCGGTCGCAACGGCGGAACGGAGTCCGATCGAAGGAGGTCTGCGAGACGAACCCACGTTTCGTGCCCGGAACCTCGCGATCGGGTTCGGCGGGGAACACCCTCTGGTAACCGGGCTCGATTTTTCCCTGCAGCCGGGACAACCGCTGGTCATCCATGGCCGCAGCGGGCTGGGCAAGAGTACGCTGCTCGAGACCCTCGCCGGTGAACGCCCCCCGCTGGGCGGCATGGTCGCGCTCGCGGGGCGCGAAGTCGGGGCGTGGCCGGAACTTCGGCTCTACCGTTGGATTGGCTATCTGCCCCAGGAAACCCTGCTGCTGGACACCAGCATCGCCGGCAATCTCCGGCTCGGGCGACCCGAACTGACCGACCAGGCCCTTTGGACGGCGCTCGAGACGGTGGATCTGGCGCAGGCGTTGCGCCGCGAGGGACTCGGGCTGGACTACATGGTCGGGGAGATGGGACGCCGTTTGTCCGGCGGCCAGGCCCGCCGCCTCGCGCTGGCCTGGCTGATCCTTCGGGACACGCCAATCATCCTGCTCGACGAGCCCTTCTCGGGGCTGGACCGCGCTACGGAGCGGCGGGTCCTCGCGCGCCTCGCGCCGTGGCTTGCCACGCGCCGGGCAGTGATCGTGACCCATGCCCCCGAACGCTTACCGGCCGACTGGCCGCGCCACGCGATCCAGCCCGCCACCATTGCCCCGGCATGCCATGGGCACATGCAGCACCAGGAGACGTAGGGGGCCTTGAGGCGCGGCCGAACCGCACCGGGCACCAAAAGCACCCGTTTGCCGCGGGCGAACGTCGGGATCGCGGGCTCTCAGGGATCGCCGGGGCGCCACACGCCCGACGCCTCCTGGGGCGGCTGCGCCGGAGCGGCGGACTGATTGCGGCTTTCGACGTCCACGAAAACCGAATCCATGAACTGGGCCAGCTGCGAAAGGTAGTCCTTGCGCTGCGCAACCGGCTCCGGCATCTGTGCCACGAGAAAGCCGATCACCGCCGCGAGGTACTGCACGCCGACGATGGGCTCGCGTGCCCTCGGGTCGGCCTCCTGCAGCACGCTCTGCAGCTTCTCGATGAGATCGCCGGATAATTGCAGGCTGTCGTCGCTCATGGTGGAGTCCCTTCATTGAAATTGGGGGGCCCATAAGACTACGGCATTCCGTCGCCAGGCAAAAACCGGGACGACGAAAGGGGGCATCGCCTGCGGCGCTACACCGGACCGACGGTAGCGGAAACGCGCGGGGATCTGGGTTACCCGAACGGCGGCTG
>PUOZ01000152.1 GCA_003553165.1 Thioalkalivibrio sp. | reverse complement strand
GTGGCGTGGAAATCAGCGAGATACCCGTCCCCTCAAAACCTTCCCGGTCTCCCCGGTCTTCCCGGTGATAAGCCCTGCCTCGGGCCGGGGGAGGGCACGGGATTGATTTACCGGGAAGATCGGGAAGAAGGGGAAGAAGGGGAGGGAGTTTGCGGTGAGGCTTGGGCAACCAGGGCGGGTAAAGCGGAGGTTTCGTGATCGCGGCTGGCCCCTCGCCAAGACCGTGGCGTGGAAATCAGCGAGATACCCGTCCCCTCAAAACCTCCCCGGTCTTCCCGGTGATAAGGCCTTGCCTCGGGCCGGGTGAGGGTAAGGGCCTTATTTACCGGGAAGATCGCGAAGACACGAAGTAGGGGAATGGGGTTGGGGTGTGGCTCAGGCGGCGCTGTCGAAGATGAAGTGGTGCCGCGGTCGGAACTGCCGCACGTCCGGCTTGCCCATCACCTTCAGCACTTCCGGGTGGTTGGCAAACTGGTCCAGCGTGATGCCGTCCAGAAAGTCGTGCAGCTGCTGGTCGAATTCCTGCCAGAGAACCTCGGTCAGCGGCGGTTCGTCTTCGACCTCGTCCTGGTGCTGCTTCAGCCGGGTCAGGTTCATCGTGTCGCCGAGCGCGTCGATGATGTCGGCCACGCTGATCCGCTCGGGGCGCCGGGCCAGGCGATAACCACCACCGGGACCGCGGATGCCTTCGACCAGGCCGCCCTTGCGCAGCTTGGCGAACATCTGCTCAAGGTAAGACATCGAGATACCCTGGCGTTCGGATATTCCGATCAGGGTGACGGGTCCACTGCGCTCGTGGATGGCGATGTCCATCATCGCGGTGATGGCGAAGCGGCCCTTGGTTGAGAGTTTCATGACGGACTCCTTGCAACTGTGCTGTGACTGCATTAAAGCAAAGCCTGAGCAAATTAGTCAAGAATAAGACCGATTTGATTGTGTGATCCCTTCTGCCGGCTGACGCAACGATCGGGTAAAGAAGCTTCCGCATGGCCCCATGGGCAGGGCCGAGCCCGGCCTTCGGGCTCGCCGGCCGGTTCGGATCCGACCGGCGCGTGTCCGCGACCGGTCCGGGGCGCAAATACCCGCCTGGCCGCCGTTACAGGTCCTCGGGGCGCAGGCTTCCGAGATGCCGGAAGCGGTTCCCGCCGAGAGGTTCGAACACAGCGATTCCGCCCTCGTCGATGAACACGTTGGCGGCAGCGCGCAGGTTCAGGTTGTGGCCCACGATCACCGTGTTCTGCGCGGCATCGTCGGGCGGCGTCGCCAGCCGTTCCCGCAGCGAAGTCACGAGCCATTCGCGCCTGGCCTGATCGCGAACCGCCGGGAGGTTGAAGAGGTCGTCGACCTCCTCGTACCGGCCGAACGCCAGTTCCGCGGTATCGCGGTTGCGGCAGAAAGCGCTGGTGAGCACGGTCCCCACTGGAATGCCGAGGCGCTCGAAGGCATCTCCCACGCCGCGCGCCTGCTGCCGCCCCGGGCTGTTCAGGTTGCGCTGGGTCTCGCAACGGTCCATGTCGGACAGATCACTGTCGCGCTGGCTGCGGTCGGTCAGGGCGTGACGCCAGTAGATGACCAGGCCTCCGTCGCGCATTTGCTCGATCAGGACGGCGTTGTTGTCCGCCATCAGGGGTGCCGGCATCAGCAGCAGGGCCGTCAGCAATCCAGCGGTAAAACGTGAGAACATAACGGGGTCTCCAGCGGTCGGGTTTCGCTCCCGGGCCGGGAGCAGGCATGGATCAGCGCTCACTTCGGCCTTCGGACCACCTCAGTCGCAGAAGATTTCGCCGAGTTGCCGACGGCAGGCGCTGTCTCTCGACCCGACGGTTCCAAGCACAAGGTTGCGCCGCATGATCCTGATGATCGACAACTATGACTCCTTCACCTTCAACCTTGTCCAATACTTCGGCGAGCTGGGGGCGGAGGTGGCGGTACACCGCAACGATCAGATCGATGTCGAGGGCGTACGGCGGCTGGCGCCGGACGGCATCGTGATCTCGCCGGGACCCTGCACGCCGACCGAGGCGGGCGTGTCGCTGGAGGTGATCCGAGCCTTCGCCGGCGAGATCCCCCTGCTGGGTGTCTGCCTGGGGCACCAGGCGATCGGGCAGGCCTTCGGCGGGCGCGTGGTTCATGCCAAGGCCATCATGCACGGCAAGACCTCCATGATTCACCACGCCGGCCAGGGCGTTTTCGAGGGACTCGACAACCCCTTCGAGGCCACCCGCTACCACTCGCTGGTGATCGAGCAGGACAGCCTGCCCGACTGCCTCGAGGTCACCGCATGGACCCGCGACGGGAAGGGCGGGCTGGACGAGATCATGGGCGTGCGCCACCGCAGCCTGCCGGTCGAGGGTGTGCAGTTCCATCCGGAGTCCATCCTGACCCGGCACGGTCACGATCTGCTGAACAACTTCCTGAAGCGTCTGCCGACCGCGGCGTGAACCCACGGTGACGGGTCGTGCACGGGTCGTCTGCCCGGGCGAGCGAGGGTAGACTGTCGCCCCTATCCTTCAATTCGACGCAGACAAGGGGTGCCGGGTGACGATACAGGAAGCGATCGCCGCGTTGATCGAGCGGCAGGATCTGGAACCGGAGGCCATGGTCTCGGTGATGCAGTCGGTGATGACCGGTCAGAACACGCCGGCCCAGATCGGGGCCCTGCTGGTCGCGCTGCGCATGAAGGGGGAGACTCCCGACGAGATCGTCGCGGCGGCCCGGGTGATGCGGGAACTGGCGACGCGGGTCGACGTGGGCACCGAAGGTCTGGTGGACACCTGCGGCACCGGCGGTGATGCCTCCGGCACCTTCAACATCTCGACGGTTTCGGCGCTGGTCGCGGCGGCCGCCGGCGCGCGCGTGGCCAAGCACGGCAACCGCTCGGTGTCGTCGCGATCGGGCAGCGCAGACGTGCTCGAGGCCCTGGGTGTGCGTCTCGGCATCGCGCCCGATGGGGTCGCGACCTGCATCGACCGACTCGGCGTAGGGTTCCTCTTCGCCCCCGCGCATCACGGCGCGATGCGTCACGCCATCGGCCCGCGCCGGGAACTCGGCATCCGCACCATTTTCAACGTGCTCGGGCCGCTGACCAACCCGGCCGGGGCGCCGAACCAGGTGCTCGGGGTCTTCGCGGCGCAGTGGGTACGCCCGTTGGCCGAGGCACTGCAGAAGCTGGGCAGCCGCCATGTCCTGGTGGTCCATGCCGAGGATGGACTCGACGAGATCAGCATCTCCGCCCCGACCCATGTAGCCGAGCTCCGCGAAGGCGCGATCCGCGAGTACACCCTGACCCCGGAGGATATGGGCCTGCGGCGTGCTCCGCTCGACAGCATCCGGGTCGACGGCATCGAGGCCTCGGCGGCCATGATCCGTTCGGTGCTCGCCGCCGAGCCCGGGCCGGCCCGCGACATCGTGCTGTTGAATGCCGGCGCGGCGCTCTACGTCAGCGGTCGCGCCGCCAGCCACGCCGAGGGCGTTGCCGAGGCCGGCCGGGCGATCGACAGCGGCGCCGCCGGGGAGCGACTGCGGCAGCTCGCTGAACTCACCGCCGAGCTGCCGGAATGGAAGCCGTGAGCCGGCCGGGGGGCGCGGCGGTTCCGGACGTCCTGCAGCGCATCCTGACGCGCAAGCGTGAGGAGGTCCTGGCGCGGGTCGACGTCCTGTCCCTGTCCGACCTGACGGCCCTGGCGGCGGTGGCGGAGCCCCCGCGCGGATTCCGCGCGGCCCTGCGCGCGCGCATCGATGCCGGGCGGCCGGCCGTGATCGCCGAGATCAAGAAGGCCAGTCCCAGCAAGGGACTCCTGCGCGAGGACTTCGACCCGGCAGGCATCGCGCGCAGCTATGCGGAGCACGGCGCGGCTTGCCTGTCGGTGCTGACCGACGTCGACTTCTTCCAGGGCGCCGACGCCTACCTGCAGCAGGCGCGCGCCGCGTGCGGGCTGCCGGTGCTGCGCAAGGACTTCGTGATCGACCCCTACCAGGTTCAGGAGGCCCGCGCACTGGGCGCGGACTGCATCCTGCTGATCGTTTCTGCGCTGGACGACGCCAGTCTGGGTGATTTGTACCGGCTTGCGGGCGAGCTCGGCATGGACGCGCTGGTGGAGGTTCATGACCGGGACGAACTCGAGCGCGCGCTGCGCCTGGGGGCGGACCTGGTCGGGATCAACAACCGCAACCTGCGCAGCTTCGAGACCCGGCTGGAAACCACCCTCGAGCTGCGCGCTGCGGTGCCCCCCGAGGTCCTGCTGGTGACCGAGAGCGGGATCCGGGAGGCGGCCGACGTGGCACGAATGCGCACGGCCGACATCCACGCCTTCCTGGTCGGCGAGGCCTTCATGCGCGCCGACGATCCGGGTGCCGCCCTGGAGCGGCTGTTCGGCTGAACTCCGCCGCAAGCGACGATTTTTCCGTGGCCCGTTGGATCGGGCCGCCGACACGAGGAGCAGGAACCGATGCGGGTACGGGTGAAATGGCTGGACGGCATGGCCTTCGTGGGCGAGACCGGCACCGGGCATGCGGTGGTGATGGATGGCGCCCCGGAATTCGGCGGGCGCAACCTTGGGGCGCGGCCGATGGAGATGCTGCTGCTGGGACTCGGGGGCTGCACCAGCTTCGATGTGATCGCGATCCTGAAGAAGGCGCGGCAGCCGGTGCTCGATTGCGAGGTCATCGTCGAGGCCCAGCGCTCGGAGAAGGTGCCCAAGGTCTTCACCGAGATCGCGGTGCATTTCCGGGTCTACGGCGACGGGCTGTCGGAGAAGCATGTGGCCCGCGCGGTGGAGCTGTCGGCCACCCGCTACTGCTCGGCCTCCATCATGCTGGGAGCCTCTGCGAAGATGTCGCACGACTTCACCATCATCGAGGGTCCGGCCCCCCGGCAGGAGGGCCCGGCGCCTGCCGAGGACTGAAGCGTTGACACACTGAATCAGGGGTCTAAAATTCGCCGCTCTTTGGTTGGGGCTGGAGGAACAGGCCATGCTGGCTCGCCACGACAAGCGTATCAAGCTCCACGGGTTTAACAACCTGACCAAGAGCCTGAGTTTCAATATCTACGACATCTGCTATGCCGCGGGACACCGCCATCGTGACGAGTACATCGCGTATATCGACGAGGCCTACAACGCCGCGCGCCTGACGCAGATCCTGACCGATGTGGCCCATCTGATCGGGGCGAACGTCCTCGATATCTCGCGCCAGGACTACGATCCCCAGGGTGCCTCGGTGACCATGCTGATCTCCGAGGAACCGGTCGCCACCGAGAAAATCGGCTTCACCGAGGGGCCGGGACCCTTGCCCGAGACGGTACTCGCGCACCTGGACAAGAGCCACATCACGGTCCACACCTACCCCGAATCGCATCCGGAAGGCGGCATCGCCACCTTCCGCGCCGACATCGACGTCTCCACCTGCGGACGCATCTCGCCGCTGCGGGCCCTGAACTATCTGATCCACAGCTTCGAGTCCGACATCGTGATCATGGACTACCGGGTGCGCGGGTTCACGCGCGACATCCGCGGCAAGAAGCACTTCATCGACCACAAGATCAACTCGATCCAGGAGTTCCTGTCGCGCGACACCAAGGACAAGTACCAGATGGTGGATGTGAACGTGTACCAGGAGTACCTGTTCCACACCAAGATGGTGCTGAAGGAATTCGACCTGGACAACTACATGTTCGGCTTGGGCAAGGAGGACTATCCCGCGCGCGAGGCGGCGCGCATCTCCAAGCTGCTGAAGCGCGAGATGATGGAGATCTTCTACGGCAAGAACATGAGCCGCGCCACCTGAACAGAGGCGTTGGAGGGCCGGAACCTGCCTGCGCGGCCCACGAGGCAGAGCATCAGATCCAGTAGGCCGTCCGCGTCATCACCCCGGCGACCACCGGCATCAGCAGTCTGCGGATGGGCCAGGGCACCGGTTGCCCACCCAGATCCATCGCCGCTGCGCCGTGCTCGACTTCCTCCAGTTTCATCTGCAGCAGGATCGCCGCCGACACGTTGTCTTCCGGCGGCAGTTGCTGGAGGTGTTCGTCAAGGTGCTGTTCGACCTGACGCTCGGTCTCGTCGACGAAACCGAGGCTGTAGCGGTCGCCGGCGAGGCCCGCCGCCGCGCCCATGGCCAGTGAGCCGAGATACCACAGCGGGTTCAGCAGGCTGGTCTGCGTGCCCATCTCCTTTGCCCGGTCGGCGCACCAGTGCAGGTGGTCCCCTTCCTCGCGCGCGGACTGGTCCAGGCGCGCCCGCACCTCGGGCCGGCGCGAGGTGAGCATCTGGCCTTGGTAAAGCCCCTGGGCGGCGATTTCTCCGGCATGGTTGACGCGCATCAGCCGTCCGACCAGGCGGCGCTCTTCGGCCTCCAGGAAGGGCTCGGGGAGCCCCTGCCCAGGCGATGGGCGCCCCGTGGCGCGGGCATGCCCGGAGAAGACCTTCAAGAAGGCATCCGCCTGGCTTAACAGTTCATCGACAAAAGAGAGATTGCGCATCGCCAGATGCTAGGCCAGCCAAGGCCATCCTTACAAGCCCCGTAGGAGCGGCCTCCGGCCGCGATCAGCAGCTGCCGGGCAAGGGGTACAACGGCAGCGCGAGCGGGCGTCTCCTACGGTTCGGGGGAGGCCAGGCGTTCGCGCAGGAACCGGGCTGGAGAGACGATGCGGGGTCCGGTACCGCCAAGCTGCCGCAGGGCGCGCAGATGCACGCTGCAGCCGACGTTCGGGCTGACGATGACGTCGGGCTCCGCGG
>PUOZ01000326.1 GCA_003553165.1 Thioalkalivibrio sp. | reverse complement strand
CGTCGAGCGCGGAACGCAGGGCGGGGTCCGCCGCCGATCCGGAGCGCAGGGACAGGTCGAGCCTGTGGCTCCCGGAGGGATGCCAGGAAACTGTGCCACGGACGTCGAGCGGCGACTCCGGCGAGGCCTCGATCCGTGCCAGCAGGCTTCCGTCGAGGGCATCCACTTCCGCCCGGTACAGGCCCAGGGCCAACGGGCGTGGCAGGCCGGCCGCGGCGTCGGCCCAGAGTACGGTGCCATCGGCCTGTTGGAAGCCGGCGACGGCGTCCCAACGGATCCGGGCAATGTCGAGATCGACACGGCCGCCCAGAAGTACTGGCAGGTCGAACCACGGCTGCAGCCGGCTGGCGTCCAGCGCCCCGCGCAGACCGGTGACCTGGGCCGCCCCACGGCGCAGGCGCAGTCGCAGAGCCGCCTCGTCGGCCCCGGCCTGCCAGTGCAGCCGCAGGCCCAGTTGTCCCTGCAGCAGTGCCATCGGTTGCCAGCGCCAGGCCAGATTGCCGATCTCGCGACCCTCGACCCGCAGGGCGCCAGCGCGACCATTCCAGAACGAGCCTGAAAGTTCCTGGATCTGCAGCGCGACGGGCAGATCCAGCCGTGGCTCCAGCAGCTTCCAGACCGACGCTGCGGGAGCCATCGCGATCAGCGCCACCAGGTAGGTGAACAACAGCACCGCGCCGGCCCCTGCCAGGGCCTTCACGCCCGATCGCGTCATGAGCGGCCGGCCGGCGCTGGTTCGACGCGAAGCTGGGCGTTGACCCGCCCGGACTCCGAGCCGCGATCGATGCTCAAGGTCGTGATCCGCAGTCCGTGGCGGTCTTCCAGCGTCGCAAGCCAGCGCATCAGTTCGGCATAGGGCGCGCCCTCCAACTCCGCCTCAACCGCCGACTCCTGGGGCCGGACCCGGCGCAATGCCGATCCGAGGCCTGCGGACCGAGCCGAGACGTCGACGATACCCAGAGGGGATCCGCCGCTCCGCCCCGCAGCGGTCGCGCCCCTGACCCCCGCCTGCGCGCGCGCGCGCACCGCAGGGGCCTGGGCTTCCATCCAGGCCTGTTCGTTGACCAGGTTCTGCAATTGCCCGCGCAATGCGTCCCGGCGTTCCAGGGCGGGCTCGATCACGAACAGAAAGCCGACGACGAGCATCAGTAGCAAACCCGCAAGCAGCACGATCCGGCGTTCCCGCTGGGCAAGGTTTTCCCACCAGATCCTCATGATCCGCTCCCCTCGATCTGCAACCGCGCGCGCACCCCCTGCTCGTCCGACTCGGCCGACAGAATGCGTACGTTCGCGCTCGTGCCTTCGCGCAGGCGACTGCGCAGACGATCCAGCTCGGCGATGCTGTCCAGGTCCAGTTCCAGTTCCAGGCGGTCGGCATCGGCCCGGAGCTGCCGCAGTTCGACGTTGGCGCTGGCCAGAGTCGGGGCCGCGTGAGCAAGGCGTCGGGCGATCGGGCCGGCCTGGCCGACGCCGCCGGCGTCCGGCCCGGAATCCAGGACCAGCCGGAACTGTCCGGACGGATCCACCATTCGGGTGCCCGGCAACGTGGTCTCGAACAGGTCGACGATCGCCCGGTCGGCCCGTTGGACCTCGCGCTCCAGGTGTCGAATCTCCAGCCCCAGAGTGCCGCCCCAGAGCAGCAAGATGCCCGCCGCGATCGCCGCCGGCAGGCGCCAGCGCGACCACACCTCAGCGCCGGAGCCGGCCGGGGCATAGCTGCCGCTGAGCAGGTTCAGTGCCGGCCGGCGGCGCAGCGCGGGCGCCGCCAGCGCCAGCAGGTCGCCATTCCATTCGCGGGCCTCGAACCCGGGCAGGTTCCGCACACTGCCCGGCGCCAGGTCTGCCGCACCGTGCCAGTCGATCCTGATGGCCTCTTCGCGCCCGGCCTGCCAGCGCTCCAGCCACCACGGCAGCAACTCGGTGGCGAGAGCCAGCGGTTCGTGCCCGGGAACCTGGATCAGACAGCGTTCCTGGGTCCCGAATACCTGCAGGCCGTCCTCCGGCGCGGGTGGCAGCAGCGCAGTGTCCGGGAGCATGCAGCGTGCCTCGATACCTGCCTCGCGCATTGCCTCCAGCCAGGAATCCATGTCCCGCCGTGCCGCCACCGCTGCGAGCAACTGGCCGTCCGGCAGCCGGGGTCCCGGCACGATGTGCATCGCTTCCAGATCCTCGCTGAGACGGTCTTCCAGCGCATAGGGAAGTGCCTGCAGCTGCGCTGACCGGGACCGTGCGGGAATGGCAACGTGATACAGCAAGGCGCGCTCGCCCGGCACCAGCGCCATGACCCGATCGTTCGCCCGCAGCTGTTCCGAAATCCCCTGCAGCGGCGTCCACCCCCGTCCGAGCAGGTTCCCACCGGCGCCCACGCGCGCCCAGTCCAGCGTCAACTCGGGTGTTGTCCCGTCCGGTTCGGGCAGGCCCAGCAGAAACCAGTTCATCGCTCTCCCCGTCGCGGCCGCGTGGCATGCCCCTGACGCCTGGCAGCCTGCAATGCCCCGTCAGCAGTGGCTTGCAGGGGGTTCGGGGGGTGGGGTCTGAGCACAGTTTCTAGTCCTCGCAAGGGGTGAACTCACGCACCACGGTGCGTCCATTGAGCGCATCCAGTACCGCGCAGTGAAAGAAATCCCGCTCCGGCAGCCGCACGACCAGCGACAGCCGGAAGTAATGCAACTCCTGCGCCTCTTCCGGCTGCGCGCTGACGGCCTCACGCACGACGTCTGCGGCGCGTTCAAGATCGATGAGGTTATCCGTTCCCGGGCGTGCGGTCACGTAGGGGGCGATCGCCGCCCAGATCTCCGGTGTCATGCCCTGGACCCGGTTCAGCTCGGAAGCCAGCAGGAACGGGCGATTGCCGCTGCGCTCCGGCGGCGAGCGCAATCGATACACGGGATCGTCGGTCTCGGTATCCATCCAGTCCCGCACGGCGGCGGCGAGCTGCTCTCCCTGCCAGGCCGCAATATTGCTCTCGCGGCCTGCCCGCGCCACCAGGTCGGCGAAAGCGGCCACCGGCGGATCATCGGGGCGCGCGAGGCTGTTCAGATTGAAGCGGCAGTGCAGGTTTTCGACGCGCGCAATCAGGTCGATGCCGTCGATCGCCAGCGGCACCGGCGGCGAGATGCAACCGTCCCAGGGCAAGTCATTCAGATTCGGCCATCGCTCCAGCAGCCGCAGTGCCATGACTTCTGCGCCCAGCAGGAGGCTGCGTGCAAGGTCCTGCTCGAAGACCAGCCCCGACCGGTGGATCTGGGCGTGGTCCCGGACGCTCATCCCGATCGCGGCCGTCACCGCGATCGCGACCACGAGCAGCGCGGTGATCAAAGCGACGCCGTGCTGGACGCGTTTCATCCGCCCCCCGGAAGGGCCAGATGCCGTTCGACCCGTCCCAGTCCCGGCACCTCGAGGATGATCTCCACCAGGGCCGGCAGTGTCCGCGCCGTATCGCCCGGACGCAGCGGCGGCCAGCTGTCCAGGATCTCCTCGCCCCGCGGACCCGGGACGACGAACCGAAGTTCCATTGCCACTCGCTCGCGACCGCCGTCGCGGGCCACGCGACTGGCCAGGAACACCCGGGCAACGGGTTCACTGTCGTCGCCCGCATCGACGACGTCCCAGAGCCGTCGCTCCAGACCGTCCTCGGTCACGCGCCATGCCACACGGCGCAGCCGATCGGTTCCCCCGCTGCCCGTACGCACCAGCTCCAGCTGTGGCTCGGTCGCCAGTGGGCTGTAGCGGAACCCCGGTTGCCGGTCTCCGAATTGGTCGCGCGGCTCGATCGAGGCGAGCTGGCGCAGGTCCCGCTCCAGCACCGCCATCGTCACCTGGAGTTCGGCCAGCACCTGACCCCGGACCCGGGTCTGGCCGTCACTGTTCAGGACCGCCTGCAGCCCGCCATAGGCCATCGCACTGACGACCGCGAAGACCGCCACTGCGATCAGCAACTCGAGCAGCGTGAAGCCCCGGACGCGGGTCATGGCAGCAGATAGCCGACGGCCCGGCCCCGGATGTTCTCGGCCGGGCCGGAGGCAGGCCAGACCGTGACCTCGATGCGCAGCACCGGCGGCAATTCCAGCGGCGCGTCGGGCCGCTCTTCCCGGACCTCGACCTGGTAGTCCCAGTCCTGTTCGGCCTGGCGCACCGAACCCTCCCGGACACCCGGCCTGGCCGGCACCAGGCCGGCTTCGTGACGAGCGATCACATTCTGCCCCACCCAGTGCGCCAGCGTGCGCTCCTGGAGATAGTGGGTGTTGCGGATGTGCTCCGAGCTGCCCTTGATCAGTGCGCCCAGGGCGACCGCGAGAATGGTCAGTGCGACCAGCACCTCGAGCAGGGTGAAGCCGGCCCGGCGGACATTGCCGGGGCCGCGGAGACCCGCGCGGCAACGCGGAGCGTGTTTCATGGCGGCGTCTCCAACACCAGGCGGCCATCGCGTGTACCGGTGATCCTCAGCAGCTTCGAAGCCGGCCCGTCCGGACGCAGATCGAGTTCGAACGGGGTCAGTTCGCCCGCACCGTTGAACAGCACTTGCGCGCGGTCGGCGCGGTCATCCAGGGGGACCGCTCGACCCTCCTGGCGCAGGCGCAGCTCCAGGCCCAGCCGTTCCAGCGAGCGCGGCGTCAGCGGTGCGCGCTCCAACGGGACCCAGGTCACGCGTTGGTCATCCAGAAACACCTGTTCCAGGAAGGCGTAGCCATCGCGGGAGAATCCGAGCGCGCGGGCCTGACCGGTGAGCAGGCTCTCGTCGCGTGCCAGCCCCGCCAATTCCACCAGGCGCCGCGCCTCCTGTTCCATCTGCCGCGACGCGCTCCCGCCCACGGCCAGCACCGCGAAGCCCACGAGCAGACCGAAGATCAGCAGCACCACCAGCAGCTCCAGCAGGGTGAAGCCAGACGCCCGTCGGCCGCCGGCCCTGCCCCGGGGCCACGGCGCAGCCAACGGGTCGAGCCGGTTCGGATCGCGCCGCAGGGGCATGGGGCCCGACGCCGCCCGCGCGGCGCGCAAAGCACCGCGCTCAGCCATCGTCGAGGCCGCGCTCGCGGTGCTCAGAAGTCGTCGAGGTTCCAGTTGCCGATCTCGGCATTGATCCCGGTCCCGCCACGGCGTCCGTCGGCACCGAAGCTGTAGATGTCGATGTCGCCGCGCGTACCCGGATTCAGGTACTGATAGTCATTGCCCCAGGGATCGCGCGGCAGCCGGTCCATGTAGCCGCCGGAACGGTAGTTGCGCGGCTCGGGCCCGGTTCTGGGGCGTTCGACCAGCGCCTGGAGTCCCTGGTTGGTGTCCGGGTAAACGAAGTTGTCCAGCCGGTACAGGTTGAGGGCGGCCTCCAGGGCGCGGATATCGCTCTTCACCTTCGTGATCCGGGCGTCATCCGGGCGGTCCATCACCCGTGGCACGACGATGGCGGCGAGGATCCCGAGAATGACGACGACCACCATGATTTCGATCAGCGTGAAGCCGTGACTCCGGCGGCGGCCGGCAATGGGGGAAAGGCTGCGTGGCATGACTAGTTCACCAGTTGGTTCAGTTCAAAGATGGGCAACAGAATGGCAAGTACGATGGTGAGGACCACCGCACCCATGGTCACGATCAGCAGCGGTTCGAACAGGCCGACCACCATGGCGATGCGGGTCTCCAGCTCGCGCTCCTGGGTCTCGGCGGCGCGTTCCAGCATTTCGTTCAGCTTGCCGCTGGACTCGCCGCTCTTGATCAGATGCACCGTCATCGGCGGGAAGTAGCCGCTTTGTTCCAGGGCACGGCCGATGCCGCTGCCTTCGCGGACCCGTTGCGCTGCCGCCGCCACTGCCGCGCGCATCGGCCGGTTGCCGATGACCTCGCCTCCGGTTCGCAGCGCATCCAGCAGTGGGACACCGCTGGTGGCGAGAATACTCAATGTGCGTGCAAAGCGCGCGGTGTTCAGGCCGCGCACCAGGCGCCCCACCAAGGGCAGACGCAACAGCAGGGCATGATAGCGATACCGCCAGTGCTCGCGCCGCAGGAGACGGCGCAGGAGCAGGGCCAGGATGACGAAACCGGCCAGGGCCCAAAGCCCGAAGTCCCGCAGGGCATCGCTGGTGGCGATCAGGGCGCGGGTCAGCCAGGGCAGATCCTGGCCGATGCCGGCAAAGACCTGGACCACCTCGGGTACCACGAAGGCGAGCAGCGCCACGGTGACGCCGATGGCGACCAGGGTCAGGATCAGCGGATAGAACAGCGCCAGGCTGATCTTCTGGCGCAGCGCGTTGCGGCTCTCGGTGTAATCGGCAAGCCGCTCCAATACGAGATCCAGATGTCCGGACTGCTCGCCGGCCGCGACGGTAGTGCGGTAGAGATCGGGGAACACGCGGGGAAACGCGGCCATTGCCGTCGCCAGCGCGTGGCCTTCCATCACCCGGGTGCGCACCGCCGTCAGCACGTTGCGGATGCGCGTCTTCTCCGTCTGTCGCGCGACCGTGCCGAGAATCTCCTCCACCGGCAGGCCGGCCCGGGCCAGGGTGGCCATCTGCCGCGTGGCCAGGGCCAGGTCCAGCGGGCTGATGCCGCGTCCGCCAGCGGACATCCCGCCCCTGCTCCGGGCCTGCTCGCGGACCTCGTCGACCTGCAGGGGAGTCAGGCCATCCTGGCGCAAACGGGCCCGCACGACCCGCGCGGTGTCGCCTTCGGCGACCCCCTTGCGCTTGCGGCCTCCGGCATCCAGTGCCTGGTATTCAAACGCGGGCATCGCGGCTCACGAAGGGGTCCG
>PUOZ01000290.1 GCA_003553165.1 Thioalkalivibrio sp. | reverse complement strand
GGTGGACCTGCTGCTGCCCGAACGCAGCAACCTGCGCCTCGTGGATTGGGCCAGCAATCCACTGCATGCGGAACTGGTGGAGCGCGGCTGCCGCATCTGGCTGACGCCGCCGCCGTTCAACCACGGCAAGCTGATGCTGGTCGATGCGTGCTGGGTGCTGTTTGGGTCCGCCAACTGGGATCCGCGCAGCCTGCGCCTGAATTTCGAATTCAACCTGGAGTGCTACGACACGGACCTGGGCCGGGATCTCAGCGCATGGACGACCGATTTGCGCCGGGCCTCCCGGCTGCTGACCCTGCACGAGATCCGCCAGCGACCCATCCCGCTGCGCCTGCGCGACGGGGCCGCGCGGCTGCTGACGCCGTATCTGTGACCGTTCCTGCAACAGTCGCCCCCGCCACGGCAAACGCGTTAGGCTAGCGTCATGAATGGCAGGCGTGCACAACCTCTGGAATGGCCCTGCCCTGCGCGAGGCCACCACCCGTCATGATCTTCGACCTGTTTCGACGCGAACCACTGCTCGACGACACCACGCGCGATTGGATCCATGAAGTCTTTGCCTGGACCATGCGCCACCAGGGGCGCGAGGTCTTCTTCGGCGGCACCCCACTGGTCCTGCCGACCCCGGAATTCTTCCCCGGACGGGCGGACAGCGTGCATGGCATGGCTCAACTGGTCTTCGATTCGGTGCGCAGCCATGCCGGCCTCGCTCACTGGCCCTGCCGCCTACAGGAACCCGGAGCATGGGTTCCCCAGGCCTATCCTCCCCAGGCGCTGGCGGCACCCATCCGGGCGCCCCACGGCTCCGCCATGCCGGCGGCAACGGGGTCGGCAGCGATCTTCAGTTACACCCCCGAACTGGTGGCCAACCCGGAGGCCCTGATTGCCAACTTCGCCCGGGAGTTCGCCCATCACCTGGCGGCCGCGGCACCGGAACCCCCGCCCGCCGGGGAGGAAAACTGGGGGCACGTCACCGAACTGGTCGGCGTCTTCATGGGCTTCGGGATCATGTTCGCCAACACGGCCTTCAACGTCCGCGTGAATTCCTGCGGTTCCTGCCAGGGTCCGGCGGCCGAACGCCCCGGCTTCCTGTCGCGCGCCGACCTCAGTTACGCACTGGCTTTGTTCTGCCGCTTGAAGGACATTCCCCCAAGCGAGGCTCGACCCCATCTCAAGAGCGGGCTGCGCCCGTTTTTCCGCCGGGCGTTGCGCGACATCGACCGCAACCCGGGGCTTCTGGCGACGCTGCGGGGGGAGGTTCCCCCACTGGCCGATCCGGCGCTTCCGGGAGGTTATTCCAAGCCCTTTTGATGACTCGACGGCTCGGGAAAGTTGGCATCATAGACGAGCCAGGCGGCATAGATCTCATCCGGCCAGAAGCTCTGGAACCAGGCGATGAGCGCGTCGATCTCGGCATCGGAGAGCACTTCGGCGAATCCAGGCATATCGCCGTGTTCCGGGTCCGAACCCTCCCGAATCTGCTGGCGCAGCTGCCACAGGGGATGGTGCCAGGCGTGGGCGGTGCCGTTCAGGGGCGGGGGCGGCCAGCGGCCGTCGGGCAGGCGGCGGAACCATTCCTCGGCGCCCTCTGCCCGGGGGCCGTGACAGCCTGCGCAATGCGCAGCGAACACAGGTCCGCCCAGCATCACCTTTTCCACGCCATACCAGCGGCCCGTATCGGAGTCGCGGTGCTCGGCCTCCCGCGGAGGGTCGCCACAACCGGCGACGACCAGGACACCGAGTGCGACAAGAGTCAAAGGCAGGCGTTGCTTCATCGGTAAGGCCTCCGAAATATTTGGGGTATACACTTTCTTGGTATATCGGGCGCATCCTCCTCAGCCAACCCGGGCACCAGGACGAGTTTCCCGATATCCGAGTGGGTCCAGCCTCGTTCGCGGGGCTTGCAAGGCAGGAAAACAGGATACCTCGGTCAGGAATACTTGGACCCGGGAGCCCTGCCTTGACTACACTTCCGGAGAATATCTTCGCGGCACGTGGCGTGCTGGATCCGCGAGGATCGTCCCGCAAAGGGACAGCGATAACATGAAAGGCCCGGGAAGCCGCGCGTCAATGGGCCACAGACCACACCAAGGAGAGCAAAACCCATGAACAAATCATCCATGCACGCTACAGACAGGGGTCATGGGGTTCACCCCTCCATCAGGGCTCTTGCCGTAGCGGCCATCCTGCTCGCCCTGGCGGTACCGGGCCATGCGCAGGATGAAAACGCCCAGGCCGGACAAGCCGAGACGCAGGCAGAACTGCAGGCCGTGCAGGATCGGTACGAGGAAGCACGGGACGAACTCGGTCAACTCCGTGCCGCCCATGAGATCCTCGAGGCGGAACTCGCCACCGCCCGCTCCGAACAGTCGAATCTCGGCGAGCAGCTGGCCCTGCAACGGGTCGAGATCAGCGATCTCGAAGGCCAGCTCGAGACCAGCCAGACGCAACTGAACGAGCTCCGCGCCCAGAGAGATACCCTGCAGGACCAGGTGGGCGACCTGCAGGCCGCCAGGGACATCCTCGAGGCCGAACTCGCCACCGCACGCTCCGAGCAGGCGGACCTCGGCGAACAACTGGCCCTGAGGGATGCCCAGATCGGCGATCTCGAAGGCCAGCTCGAGACCAGCCAGAACCAACTGACCGAGCTCCGCGCCCAGCGAGACACCCTCCAGGACCAGGTGGGCGACCTGCAGGCCGCCAGGGACGTCCTCGAGGCCGAACTCGCCACCGCACGCTCCGAGCAGGCGGACCTCGGCGAACAACTGGCCCTGAGGGATGCCCAGATCGGCGATCTCGAAGGCCAGCTAGAAACCACGCAGGCACAACTGGCCACCGCCCAGGACGAGCTCGCCGCCAAGGGCGAACAGATTAACTCGCTCGAGTCCCGCAACGCGGAGCTCCAGGATCAAGTCGAGACGACACAGGCCGCGCTGGCCGCCGCGAGGGCAGAGGCCTCCGAAGCGGATGCTGCACGGGCGACGACGGCTGCGGAGCTTGTCGACATGCAGTCGCAGTTGGCCGCCACCCAAGCGGAACTTGAGACCGTGCGGGCCGAACGCGCTGCAAGCCAACGTGAATTGACCGCTCTGCGGGCACTGCTGCCACCCGAGGAAGGCGGGTCACTCGACCTCGAAACAGCGCGCGCTGCGGCGGCGGAACATGCCGAGACATTGCGTACCGCGCACCTTGCGATGCGCGGCCGGGAAGCGGACCGGGAAGCGTTGCAGGCAACGGTCGATGAAGCCGCCGCAGAGTTGCGGCGCGCCCAGGCCCTGGTTGCACGCATCCAGGGCGGTACGCTCTACGAAGTGCGGCCCGGTGAAACGCTCGGCGGCCTGTCCGGGCGCTTCTACAACGAGGCCAACACCTGGCCGCGCGTCTATCAGGCCAACCGGCACGTACTGGAAAACCCGGACCAGGTCTGGCCGGGCACCACATTGATCCTGCCCTGACCCAAGCCCCTGGCGCGGCACGCCCGCGCCAGGGATGCCGCCGGGGAAGGGTAACGCGTGTCAGACGCGGGTTCTGCTCAACGCCACCGCTGCAATCAACAGGAAGAGCCACAGGGGAGCGCTGGCGGCGACCCACGGCGGCAGATCGTAGACCAGTCCCATGTGGGTCATCACCCGCATGAAGATCACGAAACCGACACCCAGTATCAAGCCGATGAACAGCCTGCGTCCGGCGCCCCCCTCGCGTTGCCGGCCGAACAGGAACGGAACCGCAAGCAAAAGCATCACCCAGGTGCTGGCGGGCATCGTGATGCGCTGCCAGAAGGCCACCTCGTACGCCGCCGAATCCAGGCGGTTTGCCTTGAGGTAGGCGATATAGGCGGCGAGATCACGGGCGGCCATCTGTCTGGGCTCCACCACCAACACTCCAAAGTATTCCGGCGCCAGCAGGCGCCCCACGGTCTCCTTCGGCGGATTCTCCGCTCTCACCCCGAACGGCGAAAGGAACGAACGATTGACGTCATGGAGCACCCAACTTCCGTTCTCGTACTCGGCCTGGCTCATCCTGGTGATCGAGGCCACCCCGCCATTGGCATCCATCTCGATGACCCTTACCCCGCGCAGCCGATCCCCTGGCAGTATCGCATCGGCATGGACGATACGGTTGCCGTCCCGGGCCCAGAGACCGATCCGGCTGACCGTCAGGCGTTCATCGATCGCAAAGGTCTTCAGGTTCTGGCCGCGTGCTTCCGCCCCCGGCGCCAGCAGCTCACCCAGGGCCAGCATGGCGAGCACCACGATCAACCCGCCCTGCAGTATCCAGAACACCAGGCGTGCCAGGGTCACGCCGGCTGCGCGCATCGCCGTGAGCTCGCTGTTCGACGCCAGGTTCCCAAGCCAGAGCAGGCTTCCGAGCAGGGCTGCCGTGGGCACCAGTTCATAGATGCGACGCGGCAGGGTCAGCAGCACGTAGACCACTGCCTCCCAGAGACCATAGCTGCCGCGACCGACATCGCCCAGTTCGCCAATCATTGCGAAGACGAGGTCCAGGGTCACGAGCAGCAGGAGCGCCAGGAAGGTGCCGGCAAGCACATGAGCGATGATGTAACGGCCGAGTACAGTGGTCATGCGTACCGTCCCGTGAGTGAACGCATCACGGCGGGCCACATGCACTTGCGCCAGGACAGCGCCAGCCAAACCGCAAGCGGGATCACATGGACCCACCACAGGCCCAGCCATAGCGGCAGCTGCCCAGCGGCTAACCATGACTTGCCCATGATCAGGAAATTGGCGTAAATCACGTAAACGATGATCGCAAGCGGGACACGCGCGTACCGGCCGCTACGCGGCGGAGCCAGACCCAGCGGCAGCGCGACCAGGGCGAGCATCAGAACGGACACCGGCAACGCCAGCCGCCACTCCAGCTCGGCCCGGTACCGGGGGTTGTCGCGCCGCTCCCAAAGCTCCGCCGTGGGCAGCCCGTCCAGGCTGCGCCGGGGCTGGACCAGTGTCGGGTCCGGCACCTGCAGGCGCAGACGATCGAAATCCAGTAACTGGAAGGCGCCTTCCCCGGGGACACCGACGTAACGGTGCCCATCCTCGAGCACCAGATAGCGGCGTTCACCCACCACCTCGGCAATGGCCCGCCCCGCCACCGTGATCTCCGACTGCTGCTCCCGCTCCTGATAAATGAAGACGTTCAGCAGCGCCTCCCGGTCGGGACTGAACCGCTCGGCGAAGAACACCTGGTCGCCCACGCGCGAGCGCAGGAAGCGGCCGGGCGTGATCCCCACCAGATCGGAGCGCAGGTCGGCCTGGTCCCGCAACCGGTCGATCAGCGACTCGATCTGGGGCACCGCGAAGGACATCAGGGACGCCAGGACCAGCGCCGAAGGTCCCGCCACCAGGAAGATTGCCCGGTAGATGCGTGCGAACGAGACGCCACCGGCCTGCATCGCGACCAGTTCGCTGTCCCGTTGCAGACGCCCCAAAACCAGGAGGAAAGCGAGAAAAAGGGCCACCGGCCATAACAGCATCAGCGCCTTGAACGAACCGAAGGCAACCATCGCAGGCAAAACATCGAGCGGAATACGGCCCTCGGCGACATCGCGCAGGCCGCGGCCGAGCACACCGCCGATGATCACCAGCAGCAGTACCACGGTCACCGCCGCCTGCGTCACGACAAAGTCGCGGGCGAGAAAACGCTCGATGATGCCCGGGCGAATCACGTGGACAGCATCCATGGATCCGCGTTCAGACACCTCCGGGTCGCTGAAAACCCAGGCACCGTTTTGATCGTTTCGTTCTGCACACTGCTAAGATTAGCGCTCAAGTCCCTTCCAGTCCCGCGAGGTCATGCGATGCGATTCTCGGTCACGACGTCCCCGATCGACAAACCCAAGGCCAGCCTGCGCGCGGTGGCGTTGTTTCAAAAGCGCAAACTCGGCGTCCATGGAGAGACCCTGGATCACGCACTGGAGGGCCGCATTGCAGGCGTGATCAAGGCGGGAGAGTCGGATGGAGACGCGGGCGGCACCCTGCTGATTCCCGCTCCGGCGAAGGGCACCGCCGGAATCGTGCTGGTGGGGCTGGGGCCCCGGAAGGATTTCTCGCGGAAACCGGTGCGCAAGGCCTGCTCGGCGTTGGCGAAACTGCTGGTCGAGCGTCCCGCGGATACCGTGGCCATCGCGGTGGACGACTTGCTGCCGCCGGACGAGGGCATCGGCTGGCTGGTGCACACATTGGTCAGCGCCATCGGCGATGCCGGCTATCGCTTCACCACCTACAAGGGGAAGGAAGAGGTCAAGCCGGTCCGCCTGAAGACGGTGATTCTCTGTGTCACCGAGGAACAGGAAGCGGAGGCCGAACGAGCCTGCGCGGAGGCCGAGGCCATTCTTGCCGGGGCGCGGCACACCCGCGACCTGGGCAACGCGCCGCCGAACGTGATCTATCCGGAGGCACTGGCCGAAGACGCGCGCGAACTGGCCCGCAAGCACAAGAAACTGAAGGCCACCGTGCTGGACGAAAAGGAACTGAAGAAGCTGGGGGCTGGCGCAATCCTGGCGGTCGGACAGGGCTCCGAGCGACCGCCTCGCCTGATCGCGCTGGAGTACGGCGGAGCGGGCAAGGACGACGCCCCCATCGTACTGGTCGGCAAGGGCATCACCTTCGACACCGGTGGCATTTCGCTGAAGCCGGGCGAGGCGATGGACGAGATGAAATATGACATGTGCGGTGCCGCCACCGTGCTCGGCGTGATGCAGGCGGTCGCGGAACTCAAGCTGCCCCTGAACGTGATCGGCGTGGTCACCAGCGCCGAAAACATGCCCGACGGAAGGGCCTGTCGCCCGGGCGACATCGTCACCACCCTATCCG
>PUOZ01000158.1 GCA_003553165.1 Thioalkalivibrio sp. | reverse complement strand
GGTGCCACACTCACCCAGCGTGCGGCCGTCGAAGCCGACAATGGAGGAATGGCCGAAGTAGCTGTACACCCCGTCGAAACCGGTCGCGTTGGCCACGGCAACATAGGTATTGTTGGCCCAGGCCATGCATTTGGCCATATTGATCTGCTGCTCCTTGGCCGGATACATGTAGCCCTGGCAGCGGACGATCAGTTCGGCTCCGCGCATCGCGCAGTCACGCCAGATCTCCGGGTAGTTGCCGTCATCGCAGATGATCAGGCTGACCTTCAGTCCCTTGGGGCCTTCGGACACATAGGTCCGGTCTCCGGGGTACCATCCTTCGATCGGGCACCAGGGAATGCACTTGCGGTATTTCTGCACGATCTCGCCCTGATTGTTCATCAGGATCAGCGTGTTGTAAGGAGCCTTGTGCGGATGCTCCTCGTGCCGTTCCCCAGTCAGGGAAAACACCCCCCAGGTGTTGGCCTGACGACAGGCCTGCGCGAAGATTTCGGTTTCCTCGCCGGGAATCGTTGCCGCGGTCTCCATCATCTCGACCGGGTCGTACATGATTCCCATGGTGCTGTACTCTGGAAAGATCACCAGATCCATGCCGGGAAGACCCTGCTTCATTCCCACGATCATGTCGGCGATCCGGCGTGCATTGTCCAGCACCTCGGCTTTCGTATGCAGCCGTGGCATCTTGTAGTTCACAACAGCAACGCCGACCGTATCCGGGCTGCTCGAAATATCTCCATGACGCATGACGTAGTCCTCGCATTAACGTGAAACCCGCATGCAACGGGCTTCGTTGGTCATCGACAGGCACCCGCGGCACGCGGGTTCGAATTACACCGAGAGATAACGGCTGATCGTCGCCTCGTCACAATCGGCGCGGGCGGTTTCGTGCACCACGTTTCCGGACTCCATTACCAACAAACGATCCGCAATCTCCAGGGTGAAGCTGAGGATCTGTTCCGACACGATAATGGTGATATCCCGTGTCCGGCTGATCTCGTTCAGGGTCTTGGCAATGTCCTTGATGATCGACGGCTGTATGCCCTCCGTGGGTTCGTCCAGCAGCAGGATCTTGGGGTTGGAAACCAGCGCCCGCGCGATCGCCAGCTGCTGCTGCTGACCGCCGGAAAGGTTTCCGCCCTTGCGCCGGCGCATGTCATGCAGGACCGGGAACAGTTCGAAGATCTCGTCTGGGATCTTCTTGCCTTTCACCGTCTCCAGGCCGGTGCTGATGTTCTCCAGCACCGTGAGTTCGGAGAAAATGACCCGGCCCTGGGGAACATAGGCGAGCCCCTTGGCAACTCGCTTGTACGTCGGCACCGCCGAGATATCCTCGCCATTGAGCTCGACCTTTCCCGCGGTGGCGGGGATCAGTCCGACCAGGGTCTTGAACAGCGTCGTCTTGCCCATGCCGTTGCGGCCCATGATGGCCAGGGTCTCGTTTCTGTTCACGGTGACGTCGAGACCCTTGATGACCTCGCTTTGCCCGTAGCCGGATCGCAATCCCGTAACTTGAAACATTTGCTTGTACCCTCTGCAGCGTTTTGATCAATGACCCAGGTAGACTTCGATGACCCTTGGGTCCGACTGAACCTTTTCCATGCTGCCCTCGGCGAGGATCTTGCCCTGGTGCATCACGGTGACTTTCCGGGCGATGCGCTTGACGAACTCCATGTCATGTTCGATCACGATGATCGAGCGGCCCTCGCTGATCCGGTTGAGCAACTCGGCCGTCTGTTCCCGCTCGCGCACGCTCATTCCGGCAACCGGTTCGTCCAGCATCATTAACTCCGGTTCCTGGATCAGCAACATGCCGATCTCGAGCCACTGTTTCTGACCATGGCTGAGCTCAGCGGCAAGCCGATCGAGTTCGCCATCGAGGAAGATCGTTGCGGCAGTCTTGCGGATCTTCCGGTCCACCTCGGCCGTGTTCTTGAAGAACAGGGCCCCGAATACCGACTTGCCTTCGGGGTAGGAGACCTCGAGGTTTTCGTACACGGTGAGAGACTCGTAGACCGACGGCGTCTGGAACTTGCGCCCGACGCCATGCGCGACGATCCGGTGTTCGGCCAACTTCGTGAGTTCGATGTCCTTCAGCTTGATCGAGCCCTCGCTGGCCTTGGTCTTGCCGCAGATCAGGTCCAGCAGCGTGGTCTTCCCGGCACCGTTCGGGCCGATGATCACGCGCAGCTCTCCCATGTCCATGTAGAAAGTCAGGCCTTCGATCGCCTTGAATCCGTCAAACGATACGGACAGGTCCTCGATTGCGAGCAGCAGCGGCGAATGCGGTTCCAGATGGGGTGTCATTTGCTGGCCTCCGAAGCCGGTTTGGCATCCATGAGTTGACTCTTGAGGGCATCGTCATCCGAGCCATTCGGGCGCTTCCAGCCACGACTCGCCAGGAAGGCATTCCAGCGCCTCTTCACATACTTTTCGTACAGACCCGCGAGTCCATAAGGTGCGAACATGACGACCGCGATGAAGATGCCTCCGATCAGGAACAACCAGAGTTCCGGATAAGCCTCCGCGAACAGGTTTCTCGCATAGGTGACCAGCAGGGTTCCGTATACGGCGCCCAGCAGGGAGAGGCGGCCGCCCACCGCGGCAAAGATCACGAACTCGATCGACGGAATGATCCCGATGATGCTCGGAGACATGAATCCGACCTGCAGCGTGAACATCGCTCCGCCGATACCGGACATGAACGCCGACAGCGCAAAGATGAAGACCTTGAAATAGGCCACGTTGTAGCCCGAGAAGCGGATACGGTTTTCCTGATCCCGCGTGGCCATCAGAATCCGGCCGTACTTGGTCGAGAGAACCCACATGCCCAGCGCGATCACCGCCAGCAGGAGCACGCCGTTGACGTAATACAAGGTCACCAGGGCGGAGTCGGAATGGATGTCCCAGCCCTTCAGCGTCCGCAGGTCCGTGATGCCGTTGACACCCCCCGTGTACCCCTGCTGGCCGATCACAAGAATGGTGGCGATCGTCACCAGGGCCTGGGTGATGATCGCGAAGAACACACCCGTGACACGCCGGGTGAACAGCGCGAATCCGATCAGGGCGGCAACCAGGGCCGGCAGTATGAGAATGGCCAGCACGGTGAAGGTCAGGCTGTTGAAGGGCACCCAGAACCAGGGCAGTGCCGTGATCTGGTTCCAGTCCATGAAGTCCGGAATGCCCGGAGTGCTCTGGATGCGGGTGGCCTCCGGAGTGGAGGCCTCCAGCTTCAGATACATCGCCATCGCGTAGCCGCCGATGCCGAAGAACAGACCCTGACCGAGACTGAGCATGCCGCCATATCCCCAGGCCAGCGACAGGCCCACCGCGACGAATGCAAAGGACAGGAAGCGTCCGGTCAGGTTGATCCCGTCCACATCCATGGTCAGCGGCACGAAAACCAGGATGACAAAGGCCAGAATCAACAACCCCGGAAGGCCGCGTTTTTCCAGAATCTTGGGCAGTGTATAACTCATCGTACTGAGCTCCTGGCAGGGGTTGACCTAACGGCGGACCTTGCTCTTGAACAATCCTTCCGGTCGCAGCATGAGGATGCCGATGATCACCAGCAGGGTGGTCACCTTGGCCATGGAGCTGCCGAGGAAGAACTCGAGAATCGATTGCCCCTGGGCAATCAGGAAGGCGGAGACGACCGTTCCGGTAATGCTGCCGGCGCCACCGAACACCACCACGAGGAAGGTGTCCACGATGTACAGGGTTCCGCTGGTCGGCCCCGTGGACGAGATCATCGTGAACGCGGCCCCGGCGATACCGGCAAGGCCGCAGCCTAGTGCGAATGTCAGGCGATCGACCCAGCGCGTGTTGATGCCGACGGCCATGCTCATGTCACGGCTGGCCATGGTTGCGCGGACACGCAGCCCCCAGCGCGACCGGTACATCAGCCAGACCACACCCAGCGTCACCAGGAGCGTCAGCAGCATGATCGCCATTCCGTTCAGCGGGATATCGATCATGTCTGTGGGACGCCAGGATCCTTCCAGCCACGAAGGCGTGCTGGGGCTGACCTCACGCGCGCCGAAAAAGGTTCGGAAGCCCTGTTGCATGATCAACGCAAGCCCCCAGGTCGCCAGGAGCGTATCCAGTGGTCGGTGGTACAGGTGACGGATCATCACGACCTCGATCACCATCCCGGCAATAAAGGCAGTGAGGAACGCGGCCGGGATCGCCAGCAGGATGTAGTACTCGGACGCCCAGGGAGCCATAGCGCTCGCCTGGACCGAAAGCATATAAGTGGTGTAGGCGCCGATCACCATGAACTCGCCGTGGGCCATGTTGATGACCCGCATCTGCCCAAAGATGATCGCGAGCCCCAAGGCCATGAGCAGCAGGACCGAGAAGAAGCTGAGTCCCGCAAAGCCCTGCATGGCCGCAATAGCCATCAGGTCCTGCGCTGAATAATCCATTTTTGCACCCCGACGAATGAATCCAAGGCCCGATCGCTCGGTCAGCCGGAGCGCGGGGGCCCTGTCCCAGCGACAGGACCCCCGCGCGCGGCAGTGTCTTACTGATAGCCTTCAGGGAAGGGGTTCGGCTCGATCAGGTCGGACTCCCACACCACATCGGCCTGACCGTCGCGGCGCCTCTCGCCGATCCGTGTCTTGCTCCAGAGGTGGTGGTTCGGGTGGACCTCGACGAACCCTTCGGGCGCCGTGGTCAGCTGGATCCCCGGCGACGCTGCAGTCACCTTCGCAACATCGAAGCTGCCCGCACGCTCACAGGCTTCCTTCCACAGCCACGGCCCGAGGTAGGCGGCCTGCGTGACATCGCCGATCACGCTGTCATCGCCCCAGCGTTCCTTGAAGGCCTTGACGAAGGCGATGTTGTTCTCGTTGTCAAGGCTCTGGAAGTACTTCATGCTGGAGAAGAAGCCCTCGACGTTCTCACCGCCGATGCCAAGGACTTCATCCTCAGTGGTGGCGAGCGACAGCAGCGTCTGGGTCTTGCCGTTCAGGCCGGCGGAGTTCAACTGGCGGAAGAACGCAACGTTCGAACCGCCAACCACCGCCGCGAAGATGGCGTCGGGGCGGCGCAGGCGGATGCGATTGATCAGGGAGCCGAAAGAGGTATGGCCGAGCGGCGCGTAATCCTCGCCCACGACCTGACCACCCAATACCTGTTCAATGTGGATGCGCGCGATCTTCATCGATGTGCGCGGCCAGATGTAGTCGGAACCCACCAGGTAGAAGGTACGGATGCCCTTCTCGTTCCACAGCCAGTCGAGTGACGCCAGGATCTGCTGGGTGGCTTCCTGGCCGGTGTAGATCACGTTGGGGGACTGCTCCAGTCCTTCGTAGAAGGTGGGGTAGTAGAGCAGACCGTTCTGGCGCTCGAGCACGGGCAACACCGCCTTGCGCGAAGCGGAAGTCCAGCAGCCCATGATCGAGGCGACGTTGTCCTGACGGAGAAGCTTGCGCGCCCGCTCGGCGAAGGTCGGCCAGTCACTGGCGCCGTCTTCCAGGATGATCTCGATCTTCCGTCCGAGAATGCCGCCCATCGCATTGATCTGTTCGATCGCGAGGGTCTCCGCTTCCACCGAGCCGGTTTCGCTGATCGCCATCGTACCCGTCAGGGAATGCAGAATGCCGCACTTGACGGTGTCATCGGTAACCGCGAGGCCGGTGGTATTGATTACGGAGGTCGCAGGCTTGCCAAAGGCCGTACTGGTTCCCAGGACGCCGGATGCTGCGACCGGGGCGGCAAGCATCATCTTCAGGAGCTTGCGTCGGGTAAACGGGATCTTGATGTCGGTCATGTCGTCGTACCTCGTTGAGTTGGAGATCGGTCACAGGTATCGGGAATGCCGATACCGCGTCTTCCCGTCGGCGGCCAGGTCCCTGGGTTGATCAAGCGCGTGGCCCGGAGTCAGCAGGCCGCGGTGCCGGCCGCACGTCTTTCACTTCTGACGGGTAGGAGTATCCGTGGGTAGCCGGGAGCTGCCCATTCGATAAATGGCGCAGCCGCCTAAGTCATTTGACGCATGGAGGCGAACGCCAACACGCCGGCGAGAGATGCTCGGGCGGGTGATTTCTCAGGGAAGCCGCCAACGAACCCGCCAGCGCAAGAGCCCGGGGTCGGACCAGGACAAGTCGTTGTAAAGCTTAGGGAAACAGGCCAAAAATCGGGTGAAATTACGCCTTAGAGGGCCATTTTAGAGGGCAAAAACAGCTGTTCAAGGGAAGCGATCGAGGTACCAGCCAATTCCCGGAGCGCATGAGCGGTCGGAATGGGCACACCGGGGGTTTCCGCTGTTAGGGCGTCGTTTTGGACACCAAAAATGGCCCCTTAAGGGCCTTTTCGGGGTGGTTTTTCGCCTTAATTGCTCTTTGGATCAGAGGGTTGGCTTGGTCCGACCCCACTGGATGTCACTCCCACTCGATGGTGGCGGGAGGCTTTCCGGAAATGTCGTAGGTGACGCGCGATATGCCGTCTATCTCGTTGATGATTCTTCTCGATACGAGATCAAGAAACTCGTACGGCAGATGCGCCCAGCGGGCGGTCATGAAGTCGATGGTCTCGACGGCACGCAGCGCGATGACGTAATCGTAGCGGCGGCCGTCGCCCATCACGCCGACCGAGCGCACCGGCAGGAATACCGCGAAGGCCTGGGAAACCTGGTCGTAGAGACTCGCGCGGCGCAGCTCCTCGATAAAGATGTCGTCGGCACGCCGCAGCAGGTCGGCGTATTCCTTCTTCACTTCGCCCAGGATGCGCACGCCCAGCCCGGGGCCGGGGAAGGGATGGCGGTACACCATCTCGGAGGGCAGGCCCAGTTCCACGCCGATCCTGCGCACCTCGTCCTTGAACAGCTCGCGCAGCGGCTCGACC
>PUOZ01000167.1 GCA_003553165.1 Thioalkalivibrio sp. | reverse complement strand
TCTCGCCGCTGCAGGGGAAGGCCGCCATGCGCGCATCGACCAGGTCTGCCAGCGTCCGCCCGCTGCGGCTGATCAGTTCCGCCACCAGCAGCCAGGGAATCATGCCGCTGTCGCAGTAGGCGAAGTCGCGGAAATAGTGGTGTGCGCTCATCTCGCCGCCGTAGATCGCATCCTCCCGGCGCAGGCGCTCCTTCATGAAGGCGTGCCCGGTCTTCGACTGCACGGGTACCCCGCCCGCAGCACGTACCTGCTCGATGGTATTCCAGGTGAGCCGGGGATCGTGCAGGATCTTCGCCCCCGGCTCCTTGCCCAGCATCACCTCCGCAAGCAGGCCCACCAGGTAATAGCCCTCGATGAAGCGTCCGTCGGCGTCGAACAGGAAGCAGCGGTCGAAGTCGCCGTCCCAGGCGATGCCGAAGTCGGCCCCATGCGCGCATACCGCGGCCGCGGTCGCCGCGCGCCGCTCCGGCAGCAGCGGGTTGGGCACGCCGTTGGGGAAATGTCCGTCGGGCTCTTCGTTGATCAGCACGAACTCGAGCGGCACCAGCCTTTCCGCCAGCAGACGCAGCGCCGGCCCGGCGCCGCCGTTGCCCGGGTCGGCGACGATCCTGAGCGGCCGCAGCGCAGAACGGTCCACGTAGCCCAGAAGGTGCTGGATATAGGGTGTCTTGTCCGCATCGAGCCTCACCCGGCCGACCGCATCCGGGGCCGGATGGCCCAGACCGGCATGGTCATCCCGGGGCGCGGCAGAAGAGTCGGTCCCGCCTGCGCGCGAACCGGCCAGCCCCGTGGCCTGCCCCCCGGCATCAGCAGCAACGCCAACCGATCCGGCTTCCCCCGCCACCCCGTTGCGCATCGCCGGCAGATTTCCCGTGGCAATCCGGTCGCGGATGGCGAACAGCCCGCTGTCGCCGCTGATCGGTTGCGCACCCGCACGCACCAGCTTCATGCCGTTGAAACCCTTGGGGTTGTGGCTGGCGGTCACCATAACCCCGCCGTCGGCGCCATGGTGCACCGTGCCGAAATAGACTTCCTCGGTCCCGCACAGACCGATGTCGATCACGTCGGCCCCGCTGCGCGTCAGGCCCTCGATCAAGGCCGCCGCAAGCATCGGGCTTTCCAGGCGCACGTCCCGCCCGACCACGACGCGCCGGGCGCCGAACTCGGCCACGAACGCGCGTCCCACATCCCGCGCCAGCACCGCGTCGATCTGGTCGGGCACGCTGCCGCGGATATCGTAGGCCATGAAACAGGAGAGGTCGCTCATCCGTACTCCAACGGGTTGGGGATTCAGGCCGTTATGATGCCATTATCGGCACCGACAAATCGCAACCCGTAGGAGCGGCCTCCGGCCGCGATCCGCACCACGACCAGCGCGACCAGATGTCACTCCTACCGCGGCTGCGGTTCGCCGCCCGGCGCTCTGCGGGTTCTCAACGGCCAACGCCGTAATAGACGAACCCGTCCGCCTCCATGTTCTCCGGCTGGTACTGGTTGCGACCGTCGAAGATCACCGGGTCGGGGCGCATCAGGCGACGCATGGCGTCGAAGTCGGGATGACGGAAGGGGCGCCACTCGGTGACCAGCGCCAGCGCATCCGCCCCCTCCAGCGCCCCGTACTGCTGGTCCACCAGCGTCAGATGGCCATTGGCCAGCCACTCCGGGGGAAGTTCCTCGCGGGCCACGTCCATCGCCACCGGATCGTAGGCACGGACCCGCGCGCCGGCCTCGATCAACTGCCGGAGCAGGACCTTGGACGGGGCCTCGCGCATGTCGTCGGTGCCCGGCTTGAAGGCCAGCCCCCAAAGCCCGAACACCCTCCCCTCGAGCCGGGGGCCGTAGTGCGCGGCGATCTTGCCGAACAAATAGCCCTTCTGCTCATCGTTGCGCGCCTCCACGGCCTCCAGCACGCGTGGATGGAAATCCTGCGCGGCGGCCATGCGGATCAGGGCCTTCACGTCCTTCGGGAAGCAGGACCCGCCATAGCCGCAACCGGGATAGATGAAGGAGTAGCCGATGCGACTGTCCGAGCCGATCCCGGTACGCACATTCTCCACATCCACGCCCAGACGGTCGCAGAGATTGGCGACCTCGTTCATGAACGAGATCTTGGTGGCCAGCATCGCGTTGGCCACGTACTTGGTCATCTCCGCATCGCGGATGCCCATCACCAGCAACCGGTCGTGGCTGCGGGTGAAATCGGCATACAGCTCGCGCATGAGTTCGATCGCCCGCTCGCCTTCGGCACCGACCACGATCCGATCCGGCTTCATGAAGTCCTGAATCGCCGCGCCCTCCTTCAGAAACTCGGGGTTCGAGACGACGTCGAATTCGATCGTGCGGCCGCGGCGCTGGAGCTCCCCGTCGATGGCCGCGCGCACCTTGTCGGCAGTGCCCACCGGCACCGTAGACTTGTCGATCACCACTGCGTAGCGGTCCATGTGCGCCCCGATCTCCCGCGCCACCGCCAGCACGTACTGCAGATCGGCCGAACCGTCCTCGCCAGGCGGCGTGCCCACGGCGATGAAGAAGATGTCGGACGTCCGCATGGCCTCGGCCAGGGAGGTGGTGAAGGCCAGGCGGCCCTCGCCGGCATTGCGCGCGACCATCGCGTCCAGCCCCGGCTCGTAGATCCGCAGGACGCCCTGCTTCAGGTTCTCGACCTTGCGGCTGTCCACGTCCACGCAGGTCACGCTGTGGCCCATTTCGGCGAAACAGGTTCCGGTGACAAGCCCGACGTAGCCGGTGCCGATGACAGTGATGTTCATTGATGCATTCCCCGTTGTCGTTTATTCCGAATCAGATCAGCCCCAGGCCCGCCCGCGAGCGCCCGCCGGGCGTGGTTGGTGGGTGTGCTCGCGGCCGGAGGCCGCTCCTACGAAACCCGTCGTATCGGCGGGGCCGATCGCGGCCGGAGGCCGCTCCTACGGGTTTGGCGCTCATGCCCGGGTGATCGCGTGCACCGGCAGGGTGACTTGCATCAGGTTCAGCAATACCACCACCCGTTCCTGGCTGTTGCGCGCCGTGAACAGGGCCTCGAAACCCGCCAGAGGTCCCTCGGTGATCAGCACGCGTTCGTTCCGAACGAAACCATCTGCCGGCTGCATCTCGACGCAGTTCTCCGCATCCGCCCGACTCCGCAGTGCGTCGATCACCGCGCTCGGCACCACCGGAACACAGCCGCCCATCCGCACCAGTCCGGTCACCCCGCGCGTGGACCGGATCGGCGACCAGTCCTGGTCATGGTCGTCCAGATGCACGAACAGGTAGCGCGGAAACATGGACTCGACCACCACCCGATACCGCTGCCGGGTGCGGCGGCGGGACCGGATGCGCGGCCGGAAGACCTCGAACCCCTGGTTCAGCAGCTCGACCTCGGCGCGCTCGTCCTGCTTCGGCTTGCAATGCACCGCGTACCACTGCTTCACGAACAAAACCCCATCAGACGGCGTAGAACTCCCGGTACCAGGCCACGAAACGAGCGATGCCATCCTCCACCGTAGTGCGCGGGAGGTAGTCGACGTCGCGCACCAGATCCGCCACGTCGGCGTAGGTATCGGGCACGTCGCCGGGCTGCAACGGCAGCAGGTTCTTCTCGGCCTTGCGGCCCAGGCACTCCTCCAGCACCTCGATGTAGCGCATCAGCTCCACCGGCTGCTGGTTGCCGATGTTGTACAAGCGGTAGGGCGCGCGGCTGGTCCCCGGGTCGGGAACGGCGCTGCTCCACTCCGGGTTCGGCGTTGCCACGTGGTCCAGCGTGCGGATCACGCCCTCGACGATGTCGTCGATGTAGGTGAAATCGCGCCGGTGATGCCCGTAGTTGAAGACGTCGATGGGCTTGCCTTCCAGGATCGCCTTGGTGAACAGGAACAGCGCCATGTCCGGTCGTCCCCACGGTCCGTACACCGTGAAGAAACGCAGGCCGGTGACCGGCAGGTCGTAGAGGTTCGCGTAGGTGTGCGCCATCAGCTCGTTGGCCTTCTTGCTGGCCGCATACAGGCTCAGCGGATGGTCGACGTTGTGATGCACCGAGAACGGCTGCGTCGTGTTGGCGCCATAGACCGAACTCGAGCTCGCGAAGACCAGGTGCTCGACACCATTGTGCCTGCAGCCCTCCAGGATGTTCACGAAACCCAGCAGGTTGGTGTCCACGTAGGCGTGCGGATTGATCAGCGAGTAGCGCACGCCGGCCTGGGCCGCGAGATTCACCACCCGCTGCGGGCGATGCTCGGCGAAGACCGCGGCCATGGCTTCGCGGTCGGCGATGTCGATACGCAGGTCGGTGAAGCCCGGGTGATCCGCGACGCGCGCGAGCCGGGCCTTCTTCAATTCGACGTCGTAATAGGGATCCAGATTATCGACCCCGAGCACCTCGTCGCCGCGCTCCAGCAAGCGCTGCGCGAGCGCATTCCCAATAAACCCGGCCGTGCCGGTCACCAGAACCTTCACAAAACTCTCCCCTTCCCCGTAGCCACCGCGCGATGCTATCACAGGGCCTGGGCGGAGCCATTACACGACTTGATTGGCACCAAGGCTCCGCAGGGAATCCGTTCGTGCGCAACGGCCTCCCCTGCATGGCCGTCCCTTGTGGGAGGCGAGCCCTCGCGGCGACCGAACGGCGGAAACCTTCGTCCAGAGGCTGGCCTCCCACAGGGGCGCCCCTTGAAACTGCGGCAATCCCACCTGCGGAGCCTTGGTGCTAATCACGTTACACGAAAGGCCTCCGGCGCCGAACGGGCCGAAAGCGCCCCTCAACCCCCAACGCTCGCAATTCCGGCGAAACCCCTGTTCACTATCGCCATGAACCAGGTGCTTCATGCAACCGCCGTGATCCTTGCGCTGGCGCTCCCACTGGGGCTCGCAGCGTTGTGGTCGGCTCCGTCCCTGCGCGCCGTCGTGGGGCGGGTCGTTCCCTGGTCGCCGCTGCCGGCGCTGCTGCTGGCGCTGTTTGCCGAACCGGGTTCCTCGCTGCACCTCGACTGGCTCCTGCTCGGCACCCGCTTCGGCCTGACCGAGGTGACCCGTGTCTTCCTGATGTTCACCGCGCTGCTTTGGCTGGGCGCCGGGATCTACGCCCGGGGCTACCTGCGCGAAGACCCACGCCGTCCGCGCTTCGAACTCCTCTGGCTGCTGACCCTCGCCGGCAACCTCATGCTGATCCTGGCCCTCGACGTCGTCAGCTTCTACGCCGGCTTCGCGCTGATGACGTTCGCCGCCTACGGCCTCGTGATCCACACCGGCAAGCCGCAGGCCCTGCGTGCCGGGCGCGTCTACCTCGCGATGGCGGTACTTGGGGAGGGCCTCATCCTGGCCGGGCTGCTCCTGGCCATCGGCGAGGCCGATGCCGGCATACAACCCCTGCTCGCCGCCCTGCCCGCCGCCCTCGCCACGTCCGACCAGCGCGACCTGCTGATCGCGTTGCTCTGGCTCGGCTTCGGGGTCAAGGCCGGTCTCCCCCTGCTGCACCTGTGGCTGCCGCTGGCACACCCGGTCGCTCCAGTCCCGGCCAGCGCGGTACTGAGTGGCGCGATGATCAAGGCCGGGCTGCTCGGCTGGCTGCATACCCTGCCGATCGGGCTGGTGAGCCTGCCCGGCTGGAGCACGCTGGTGATCGTGGCGGGTCTGGTCGCCGCTTTCGGGGCGGCCTTCCTGTCGCTGCACCAGGAGCACCCGAAGACCGTTCTGGCCTATTCCAGCATCAGCCAGATGGGCCTGATCACGGTCGGCGTCGGCATGGCGCTGCAGGAACCGGACCTGCACCACCTGCTGGTGGCCGCCATCGCCGTGTACGCGCTGCACCACGGCCTGTCCAAGGGCGCCCTGTTCCTCGGGGTCGGCATCGCCCGGCATCCCGGACGGCTCGCGGGTCCGCTTCTCTGGCTGCTGCTGGCGCTGCCGGCGCTGTCGCTGGCCGGTGTAATGACCAGTGGCGTGGTCGCGAAACTGGGTCTCAAGGCGGCGTTGGATACGCAGGCGGCGCTACCCGACTGGTGGGAACATCTCCCGCGCCTGCTGGAACTGGCCGCGGTGGGCACCACGCTGATCATGGCCCGCTACCTCTGGCTGCTGCGCTCGGAGAGCCAGGGCGACCGCGCGCCCCTTGCGAGCTGGGCGGGCTGGTTGCTTCTGCTGGCGTCCGGCCCGGTGCTGGTGTTCCTGCCGGGACAATGGGGACTGGTGGACCGCGATGCCATCACGTCCGGCGACTGGGTCAGCCTCACCTGGCCGGTGCTGCTCGGCACCGCGCTGGCGTTGCTCGGCGCCCGGACCCTACGCCCGTGGCCGATCCCGCCAGGCGACCTGCTCGCGCTGATCACGCTGCGTCCGGAGACGGTGGCACGAATCCGGGTTCCGGCAACCCGCGCGCTCCGGTTCGTACTCGGGTTGCTCGACCCGGCACGCATCGTGTCGCGCCACCGCCCCAACGACTTCCTCCGCCCCGACCGGTTCTGGCAACGCGAGAGCACGCTGGCCTACGCGCTACTGCTCGTGCTTCTGCTAGCGGCAACCCTGCTCTGAGAAATCTTGGCAGGCCCGCACCGGCCCGGAACACCCCGCCAGCCTAAAAACGCTTGATTTACGCCAAAAACGCCCCTTTAAACGCGAAAAAACGCCGGATTTCGAGACGCCTATGCAATAAACGCAATCACTTGCGCTGGTCCGACTCCGGTCAAAGCGTTCTCGCAGATTTCGAGGGAATCGAGGGCGTTCGTTACTTCCCTGCGGCTAAGGCGCCACGGCCCCGCGGTCGTTGATTGCCAGGCACAGTTGGTTACGCCAGTAGCTCTTGGGGCAATTGCAGAATGAGTGTCCAACTCCATTATGCCCAGAGTTTTCCGCAGATTATCGACCTGAATCACGAAGCCTTGCGG
>PUOZ01000277.1 GCA_003553165.1 Thioalkalivibrio sp. | reverse complement strand
GCGCTGGGGTATGCCCTGTTCAACCTGCAGGAGCGCGGCAAGCTGTTCATCGGGCCCGGTGAGGAGGTGTACGAGGGCATGGTCATCGGCATCCACTCGCGCGACAACGACCTGGTGGTGAACCCGCTCAAGGGGAAGCAGCTCACCAACGTGCGCGCCTCCGGCTCGGACGAGAACATCATCCTGACCCCGCCGATCCGCATGTCGCTGGAGCAGGCCATCGAGTTCATCGACGAGGACGAACTCGTCGAGGTCACGCCGAAGAACATCCGCATCCGCAAGAAGTTCCTGCTCGAGCACGAGCGCAAGAAGGCGTCCCGCGCCAGCGCCTGAGTTCACCAGGAACGGGTCAGCGTCTTCGACAGGTGCAAAACGAGCGGGGTCTCCAACACCGCGCTTGGGGCGCCCCTTGAACCAGCGGCAATCCGACCCCTTGCGCTCGTGCGCAAGGCCGGCCGTCCCTTGTGGGAGGCGAGCCCTCTCGGCGATCTAACGGCGGAAAACCTTCGCCCAGAGGCTGGCCTCCCACAGGGCGTCCCTTGAAACACCGGCAATCCGACCCCCTGCGGAGCTTTGCTGCTAATCAATAGGTACTTTCCCTGGACGCCTTTGGCGCGTTATCCTATTCCCGTTGTCATCGAAAACCTCAAGGATGGAGGTCAGCCATGCGCAAGGAAGCGGGGGTCACCCTGGTCGAACTCCTCGTTACGCTCGCCCTGCTCGGCGTGTTGCTGGGCATCGGGGCGCCGGCCTTCGGCAAACTGATTCAGGACAGCCGTCTTGTCACCGCCACCAACGGGCTGATCGCGGCTCTGCATTTCACCCGTTCCGAGGCGGTACGCCTCAATGCGCGCGTGACGTTGTGCAACAGCGACGACGGTGTCTATTGCGCCGGAGAAGGCGGCTGGGAGCAGGGCTGGATCGTCTTCGTCGATGTGCACGGAACCGGCACGCGGGAGGCGGATGACCCGCTGCTTGCGGTGGAATCAGGCCGCGCAGACGGTATCACCATCACCGGCAATACCCCCGTTCAGCGATACGTGTCCTACGTGGGCCTGGGGTCCACCCGGAGCGCCACGGGCGGCCTTCAGATGGGAACCATCACCCTGTGTGCGGATGAGTTGGGGCGGCAGATCGTGATCAGCCGAACCGGGCGCGCCCGCGTGCAGAAGGGAGGCTGCGAGACATGAGTTGCTGGTCCGCTGTCCCCGCACGCCGCTTGCCCGCTACCCATGCTCGCGCCTTCAGCCTGCTGGAGCTGCTGGTGGTCATGGCTGTCGTCGGCGTCCTGGCCGCCATCGCCTGGCCTTCCTACAAGGATACGGTACAGAAATCGCGCCGAGCGGATGCGCGCGTCGCACTGCTCGAAGCGGCGCAGCGGTTGGAGCGCTGCCGCACTCGGCACGAGAGCTACGAGCATCCGGAGTGTTCCGTTCCCACGGCTTCGCCCGAGGGACACTACCGCATTACCGAATCCGAGCCGCGCAGCGCGCTCACGTTTCGCCTGCGGGCCACACCCATCGGTGCGCAGGCCGGCGATGCCCCCAACTGCGGTTGGCTGGAGCTGGACCACAGGGGGCAGCGCGCGGCAACGGGCAAGGCCTCCACGGCCTGTTGGTAGGCGGGGCGCCATGGACGGGCAAGGAAGGTTTTCTGCGAGTGCATCCCCCGGCGGTTGCGCCGGATTCACCCTGTTGGAAGTTCTGCTGGCCCTGCTGCTGCTGTCTTTCGGGGTGCTGGGGTTTGCGGCGCTGCAGCTGAAGGCATTGCAGGCGGCGCATTCCGCTTACCAATACAGCCTGGCCAGCGTGATGGCGGCCGATGTCGGGGAGCGGCTCTGGATGGGACTCGCTGCGGGTCGCATCGACACGGAATGGCTGCCTGCGTGGGAGGAACGGCGCCGCTGCGGCACTGTGGCGGAGCATGTGTGCCTGCCTGAGCTGGAGGTCTCCATCGAGCAAGCCGGCACGGGGCATTCAATCAACCTGTCCTGGGCGGAAACGCGCGGTGAAGGGCTGCCCGGCGGTCGCGTGGTGCTGGATTACCGGGTCCAATTGCTGCCGGAGTGGCCCTCATGATTCCTGCGACCAGCTGCGCGACCTGGCGGGCGACCCGGCGGGATACCGGACGGGAGCGCGGCCGCGGGTTCTCGCTGGTCGAACTGCTCGTGGCCATGGTCATTGGGCTGTTTCTCACGGCGGCCGCGGCAAGCCTCTTCGTGGCCGCGCGGCAGCTGTATCAGGAACAGGAACGCATCACCACGATGAAGGAGAACCTGCGCTTTGCCACGGACTTCATGACCCGTGACATCCGTGGGGCGGGCTTGCGCGAAAACGGTGAGCTGGACCTTCCGGCGGGACTGGAGCCGGCCAATGCCGGCAGCGCCGAGCAGGTGGGCTTCACCGTGCGCAAGGCGGGCGTGAATTGCCTCGGCAATGCGGGGTCCTGGGTGGCCAGCGTGTACAGCCTGCACGACAACCAGTTGCGCTGTGGGAACGACGCGAATCCGCCCCAGAACCAGCCGCTGGTGAGCGACGTGCTCTCCATGCGGGCGGTTGCTGTCAATGGCCAGGGCCAGCCGGACTGGGACAGCCCGGTGGCGCTGCGCATCGAGCTGGTGCTGCGGAGCGGGGCGGGCGGGCAGAGTCTGAACCATCGCATCGAGTTCGTGATCAGTCTGCGCAATGCGGTACTGGAGCAGTATCAATCGATTTGAGGGACAACCAATGAGAAGAACGTGCGCAAACCAGAAGGGCGTGGTCCTGGTCGTGGTTCTGACCCTGCTCACAATGGCCAGCCTGATCGCGGTGAACAGCATGGCACATGCCATCGTGGACGAGAGAATCGCCGGAAACCAGAAGCAGGTCGCCGAGGCCTTCCTGGCGGCCGAGGCTGGTTTGCTGCACGCGGCCGGCTGGTGGCGGTCGTCCAGCGCCGGCGCACGCCACGATGCCACCTACTGGAACGACCCGGAAGCCGCGCTGAATGCATTGCAGGCGCTCGATCGAACCCCGCGCCCAGGCCTGCAGTGGTCGATCCGGGAACTGCAGTTCGAGGGCGACGAGGTACTGATCACCAGTCGTGGCGAGGTGGTTGGACAGGGCGCCGTCCGCGAGGTCGCCGCACGGTATCGGCGCCCGACGGCGTCGGGTCTGTACGGACTGGCCCCGATCATCCTCGGCGGCCCAATCGCGGAATTCCTGGTTCCCGGTGCAGGCGCGTTTCGTATACCGAACCATCAGGAGGATGCACCTGGACCGGCGATCCTTACCGCGACCGATGCCGATGCAGAGGCGCTTCGGGCCGCGTTGACCCGAGAGCAGATGGAAGCCATTGCGGGCAACATCGAGGCGGCCACGGCCGACGAGGGGTTGCATGGTGTCGCCGTGCTGCAGGCCCTGTTCGAGGCCATCCTGCAGTCGCCGGCAGTATCGGACGGACCATGGCCACTGGACCTGGGTAGCGCAGCCATGCCCGCGGTCAACGTAGTGCGTGGAGCGCACGGCGGTCGCACCGATCTTCATCTCACGGGGCAAGTCAGCGGCTCCGGGATTCTGATCGTAACCGGAGACCTCAGCTTCGAGCAGCCACCGGATTTCACCGGCCTCATCCTCGTCCTGGGTGGAGTGCTCGAGATCGGCGATGGTGACAATGGCCGTATTCGCGGTTCGGTGTTGGTGCACGGCGTTGAGGATACGACGGCCGAGGTCTGGACCCCGGCGCGGACGGGTGTCCGGTTGCGCATCGCTGGCCCTACCGTATTCGAGCGTGATCCCGGGTCACTGGATCTGGCTTGGGATCTGCTGCCGGCGGGCGTGCGGGATCTGGTGCAGAGCCTTGACGGGTTCCAGCAGCCGATGGAGGCTGCGCGGCTCTTTGGCTGGTCCGAGTCGCCAAGGCTTTAGGGCTCCAAGCGGAAAATCAACGTGAAAGTCACGGCCCAGTTCTGTAGGTCGGGTTAGCGCAGCGTAACCCGACGTGCCGGGTGCCGGGGACGCCGCCGCATTACGGCCCTGGGTGCTTGCGAGACCCGTCGGGTTACGCCCTTCGGGCTAACCCGACCTACAGTGCGCCGCTTTTCATCGTGAGGGATGGCGCAGGGCCATGAGTGACAGTCAGGCGCGGTACCCTGGCTCGATTTTGAACCCATTCGCAGAATCGCCAATACTCGCTTATCCTCGGGCTGTGAAAGGATCTGCTCGGCAATCCTTTAGAAGGCGTCGGGTCCTTCGTTCCTGGTGCAGTCATCGATCGCTGGACGCGACGAGTTGCGATCCACTTCGGCCTTACGCGAGGCCTGACCTTCCCATGGATGCTCGGCGAGAGGCTTCTGGATGGTGCGTGACCGCGGGACCGTGTTGATGGCGTTGAATGATTCCTCCAAGGCCTTGCTGCGGCAGCTGCTGCCGATCAGGGAACTTGCCCCGGAACGCCTTGACAGCCTCGGGCAGGCGGGGCGGACGTTGCAACTGGCTCGAAAGGAGCGGCTCGACGCCGAGAAGGAATACCGTTGGCTGCTGTACCTTCTGGAGGGCGAGGTCCGGATGTTTTCCGATGGCGCCCCCGTGGCCATACAGGCTGGGAGCGAGCGCGCCCGTCGCCCCCTGTTTTCCGGCAGCAGCCTGAAGGAACATGCTTTGGCGGTGACTGAAACCATCCGGCTGCTGCGACTGGATCGAAAGCTCTACGAGGTTCTGAGGAAGGAGCAGAGCGACTCGGGCTACGAAGTCCGGGATTTCGACCTGGGCAATGCCGAGGGGGAGGTGCTTGCGGAGGTCTATGCTGCAAGCGCCAATGGCAAGCTGGTTTTGCCGGCTCTTCCCGAGGTCGCCGTCAGGATCCAGAGGGCACTCAAGGATCCTAACGTCGATGTGGGGCGGCTGGCTCGCATGACGGCGATGGACATCGGTGTCAGCGGGGGTCTGCTGCGGGCCGCCAACAGCGCGCTATATGGTGGTTCCCGTCCGGTCGCCACCCTCGGCGAAGCCATCATTCGACTCGGCATGGATGTCACGCGGAGGTTGGTGGTCACGATTGCCATGCAGCAGGTATTCCGGACCGAGTCCCCTGCATTGCAACGACGCATGCGCGCCCTGTGGGACCGCAGCGTCCAGGTCTCGGCCCTGAGCTTCGTTCTTGCGCGTCGTTGCGCGGGTTTCGACCCGGAAGAGGCGCTCCTTGCGGGTCTTCTGCACGATGTCGGTGTCGTGCCCATCCTGGATCACCTCGGCCGATACCACGCCGGGGTGGAAAATCAGGAGTTGGATATCATCATCGGGAAACTGCGAGGGCTGGTCGGAGAGCTTGTCATCGGATATTGGGGCCTGGGGGATCAATTCCGGCAGGTCGTGCGCGAGTCCGGGGAGTGGCAGCGCGATCCCGGCGCTCAACCCGATTACTGTGATCTCGTTCTCGTGGCACGTCTGTATCACATGCACCAGTCCGGGCGTCACACGGGGGTACCCGACTACGCCGAGACGCCTGCGTTCCGCAAGCTGGGTCTTGATGCGCCCAATGAGCATCTGCAACTGGATGTGATCGAGGCTGCCAAACAGGAAATTCAAGGTGTGATGGCCATGCTGAATGCCACGGGTTAGAGCGACTAACGAAGCAAACCGGTTCCGCATTCCCACGATGGTTACACTAAACTTCGAGATTGAAACCGATTGCGGTTGCTCGTTGGTCGTCGCCCATTCCTCCCGGTATCCTTGGCGAGGCGGGAGCGGTGGTGCGATCCTCCTCGGGTCGGCGACAGGATCAACGGCAACATGTCGATCAGCGAGGGTAACGATGATTGAACACGGAGACGCGTGCCGCCATGGCTGAAGCCATTCCGAATACCTCGATCCTTGACGGCCTGCAGCCCGTTTGTGAACTGGATGCGGACAAGCGCGTCGGGCTCGCACAGAGGGCCCAGTTCGTTGACCTGCGCTGGGGGAGCCGGCTGGAAGCCTCTCAGGAACACCGCTGGATGCTCTACCTTCTTGAGGGGAATCTCAGTCTCGTTACCGATGGCAAGCCATTGACCATCGCGGCCGGAACCGCACGGGCACGGCAACCGGTCTTTACCGAAGGTCGTCTCCAGGGGTACGTGGAAGCGCTCACCGGCGTTCGTCTGCTCCGGCTGGATCGCCGGTTTTACGAGATGCTGCGGGAACATCAAAGCCAGTCAGGTTACGAGGTCGAGGACGTCGAGCTGAACGACACGGAGGGAGCGCTGTTCGCGGAAGTTTACCAGGCGTGCGCCAGTGGCGAGGTCGCGTTGCCCGCGCTTCCCGAGGTTGCGGTCAGGATTCAGGCGGCGATGAGGGATCCGGACGTGGATGTCTCGCGGCTCGCGCGCATCGTCGGCATGGATCTCGCTGTCACCGGGGGGCTGATCCGGGCTGCCAGCAGCGCGATGTACGGTGGCGCCAGCCCGGTCAAGAGCGTGCGCGATGCGATCGTCCGGCTCGGGTTGACGGTCGCTCGTCGGCTCTCAGTGACCATCGCCATGCAACAGATCTTCCGTTCCGAATCGCCCCTTCTCCGTCGACGAATGCAGAATCTCTGGGACCGCAGCGTACATGTCTCGGGTCTGAGCTTCCTGATCGCTCGGCATTGTCAGGGGTTCGACCCCGAACATGCCCTCATGGCCGGGCTTCTGCATGACGTGGGAGCGGTTCCCATCCTCGACTACATGGGTCGGCATCATCCTGAGGTCAGTGAACAGGAGGTGCGCGGCATCACCGAAAAGCTCCAGGGAATGGTGGGTGAACTGGTCGTCGGATCCTGGAATCTGGGCCCGGATATCAGCCAGGTGGTCCGCGAGTCCGGGAAGTGGTTCAGGGACGCTCACGGAAAGCCCGATTATTGCGACATCGTGCTCGTTGCGAG
>PUOZ01000299.1 GCA_003553165.1 Thioalkalivibrio sp. | reverse complement strand
GTCAGGAAACCGCCCAGGATCGGCAGCCAGATCAGCAGACTCAGGATGGGCCAGTCAGTAAACATGGTCGTTCCTTGATGGAGCCGGGACGCAGCAACGGCACAGCCACTTCACGGCGGCTCCGGACATCGCGCAGGGCGGCTCGGGGCGTGGACTGCGGCCGGGCCCGAACCGCTCGACGGGGCTGGGAGAATAACGTGCTATGAGCATGGCGGCAGGCATTCAGATGACGAAGGCGAAGATCAGGACCAGCAGGCCGATGATCATCACGAAGGCGTAGTGGTAGAGGAAGCCGGTCTGGATGCCGCGCACCCGCGCCGCGATCCAGCCGACCGAGCGGGCGGTCCCGTTGACCAGCAGGCCGTCGATCACCATGGCATCGCCATAGCGCCAGAGCCAGCGGCCGAGGCCACGCGAACCGGCCGCGAAGACCCGGTCGTTGAAGGTATCGAAGCCATATTTCTCTTCGAGAATGCGCACGCCCAGGCGCAGACGTTCGGCGATCACCCCGGGCAGGTCCGGCCGCTTCATGTACAGATACCAGGCCGTGCCCAGGCCCGCCATCGCGAGCCAGAAAGCCGGCAGCATCAGCCCGTGCAGCACGAATGCCAGAACACCGGTATAGCTCTCGCCCTTCATGCCCAGCACATCCTGCTCTTCCAGCACGAACAGACTGTCCGCGAAGAAGTCACCGAACAGCATCGGGCCGATGAAGTATCCGGCGACGACCGACGGGATCGCCAGCAGGATCAGCGGCACTGTGACGACCCACGGCGATTCCTTCGGCTTGAGCGGCCCGTGGTCGTGGTGATGATCGTCGTCGTGATCATCGCCATGGTCCGGCATGTACTTGTGTGCCTGGTCGTAACGCTCCTTGCCATGGAACACCATGAAAAACATGCGGAAGGTGTAGAGCGCGGTCACGAACACCCCGAGCAGCACCAGCCAGTAGGCAAATCCGGCGCCGGGGATTTCGGAGTACCCCACCGCCTCGATGATCGCGTCCTTGGAGAAGAAACCGGAGAAGAACGGGAATCCGATCAGGGCCAGCGAGCCGATCAGCGCGGTCACGTAGGTGATCGGCATGTGCCGCCGCAAGCCGCCCATTGCACGCATGTCCTGGAGGTGGTGCATCGCGATGATCACCGAGCCCGCTGCAAGGAACAGCAGTGCCTTGAAGAAGGCATGGGTCATCAGGTGGAACAGGCCGGCCGCGTACGCAGAGGCACCCAGCGCGACAGTCATGTAGCCAAGCTGCGACAGCGTCGAATACGCCACCACCCGCTTGATGTCGTTCTGCACCAGGCCGATCAGGCCCATGAAGAAAGCCGTGATCGCACCGATCACGAGGATGAAGCTCAGCGCCGCCACCGAGAACTCGTACAGCGGTGACATGCGCGCGACCATGAAGATGCCGGCGGTGACCATCGTCGCCGCGTGGATCAGCGCCGAGATCGGGGTCGGGCCTTCCATGGAGTCAGGCAGCCAGACATGCAGGGGCACCTGGGCCGACTTGCCCATCGCGCCGATGAACAGGAAGATCAGCGCCACGTCGAGAAGGCCGAAGGTGCCGCCCGGCCACAGGGTGATGGTGGCGTCGCGCATCGCCTCGGCCTCGCCGAAGACCTCGGTGTAGTTCAGGCTGCCGGCGTAGAAGACCAGCGTCGCGATCCCGATCAGGAAGCCAAAGTCCCCGACCCGGTTCACGATGAAGGCCTTCATGTTCGCGTAGATCGCGGTCGGACGCTTGTACCAGAAACCGATCAGCAGGTAGGACACCAGGCCGACCGCCTCCCAGCCGAAGAAAAGCTGCAGGAAGTTGTTCGCCATCACCAGCATCAGCATGGAGAAGGTGAACAGCGAGATGTAGGAGAAGAAGCGCTGGTAGCCGGGATCGTCGGCCATGTAGCCGATGGTGTAGATGTGCACCATCAAGGACACGAAGGTGACCACCAGCATCATCATCGCGGTCAGGTTGTCGACCAGGAAGCCGATCTCGAAGTGCAGCCCGTCGCTGACCATCCAGGTATAGACGGTCTCGTTGTAGACCGGGGTGCCCCCGAAGACATGGGCGTAAAAGACCACGACCGAGAGCAGGAACGAGACCGCAACCCCGAGGATGGTCACGCTGTGCGCGCCCACGCGGCCCACCTGCCGCCCGAACAGGCCGGCAATGACCGCACCCAGCAGCGGCGCCAGAACGATGATCAGATATACCGTATCCATGGCGCCCTACCCCTTCATTGCGTCCAGATCCTGGACGTTGATGGTGCTTCGGTTGCGGAACAGCAGCACGAGAATCGCAAGGCCGATGGCGGCCTCGGCCGCGGCAACGGTCAGGATGAAGAACACGAACACCTGGCCCGCGAGATCCTGCAGGAAGAACGAGAACGCAATGAAGTTGATGTTCACCGCGAGGAGCATCAGCTCGATGCACATCAGCAGAACGATCACGTTCTTCCGGTTCAGGAAGATGCCGGCCACGCTGATCGAAAACAGCAGCGCAGCGAGCACCAGGTAGTGCGACAGCGTAATCATGGTTTGGCCCTGAGTTCCCAGTGAGGATCCGGTCGCCCGAATCCCGTCTCCATTACGGACGGCGCTCTTGCCGCCAGGCGTCGTTACTTGTTCTTGTCCTGCGAGCTCACGTCCTGCCGGCTCGTGCTCGGTCGACTCTTGTTCTTCTGCGCATCCCTCGACACCGACTCCATCGACACCAGCCGCACGCGGCCCTCGCGACGCACCTTGACCTGGCTTGCCGGGTCGACACATTTGGTATCCGGTCGCCGGCGCATCGTCAGCGAGATCGCGGCGATGATCGCCACCAGCAGGATCACCGCCGCGATCTCGAACGGGTAGACATACTCGGTGTAGAGAATCGCACCCAGTTCCGCGGTGTTGGAATAGTCCGCAGCGGCCCGCTCCGGGGCCTCCATCGTGATGAACCGGGTGATCACCAGGGTCAGCACGGTGGCCATCGCCGCCGCGACCACCAGGCCGGCCGGCAGAAACTCGGCGAAGCCCTCGCGCAGCCGCGCGATATTGATGTCCAGCATCATCACCACGAACAGGAACAGCACCATCACCGCGCCGACGTACACCAGCACCAGCACGATGGCCAGGAACTCCGCCTCCAGCAGCAGCCAGATCGCGGCCGCGGTAAAGAAGGCCAGCACCAGGAACAGGGCCGCATGCACCGGATTGCGCACGCTGATCATCGCCAGCGCCGCACCGAGAAGGATCGCGCCGAAGATGTAGAAAAGGATCAGTTCAAAGGTCATCGTCGGTCCCTGGCTCAGCGGTACACCGCGTCCGCCGAACGGGCGGCCGCGATCTCCTTCTCGTAGCGATCCCCGATCGCGAGCAGCTTGTCCTTGGTCATGATCTGCTCGCCACGGTTTTCGAAATGGTATTCGAAGATGTGCGTCTCGACGATCGAGTCCACCGGGCAGGCCTCCTCGCAGAAGCCGCAGAAGATGCACTTGAACAGGTCGATGTCGTAACGGGTGGTGCGTCGGGTCCCGTCGGTGCGCTGCTCGGAATCGATGGTGATCGCGAGTGCCGGGCAGACCGCCTCGCACAGCTTGCAGGCGATGCAGCGCTCCTCGCCGTTGGGGTAACGGCGCAGGGCGTGCAGGCCACGGAAGCGCGGCGACATCGGTGTCTTCTCCTCCGGATACTGCACGGTGAACTTGCGCGCGAACAGGTAGCGCCCGGTCAGGCGCAGACCCAGCAGGAGTTCCCAGAGCAGGAAGGTCTTGAAGAAGTTACGGATCGCGGTCATGTCAGATTCCTCCGCTGGCCGGGATGGGACTTAGGCAAACCATGGGCCCACCTTCAGGAAGATCAGCACGCCCAGCACGAACAGCCACACGATGGTGACCGGGATCAGCACCTTCCAGCCCAGCCGCATGATCTGATCGTAGCGATAGCGGGGGAAAGTCGCCCGGAACCACAGGAAGAGGAACAGGAAGAAGGCGGTCTTGAGCAGGAACCAGTGGATTCCCGAGTCGAGGAACCAGCCGATCAGCGGCCAGGCGAACACGCTCTCCGGCACGATGCCCTGGAATGGCGAGAGCCAGCCGCCGAAGAACAGCAGCGCGGCAAGCGCCGAGATCAGGATCATGTTCGCGTATTCGGCCAGGAAGAAGACGGCGAAGGCCATGCCCGAATACTCGACGTGGAACCCTGCGACGATCTCGGATTCGCCCTCGGCCACGTCGAAGGGCGCGCGGTTGGTCTCGGCGACACCGGAGATGAAGTACACCAGGAACAGCGGGAACAGCGGCAGCAGGAACCAGTGGTAGATGCTCCCCTCCTGCGCCATGACGATCTGCCCGACGTTCAGGCTGCCCGCCGCCATGATCACGCCCACCAGCGCGAAACCCATCGCGATCTCGTAGGAAACGATCTGCGCGGCCGAGCGCATCGCGCCCAGCAGCGCGTATTTCGAATTGGAGGCCCAGCCGGCAATGATGATGCCGTACACCCCCAGCGAGGTCAGGGCCAGCAGGTAGAGCAGACCCGCGTTGATGTCCGCCAGAACCATGCCGTCGTCGAAGGGGATTACCGCCCAGGCCGCCAGTGCCGGTGCGATCGCGAGAACCGGCGCGCTGAGGAACAGGAAGCGGTTGGCGTTGGTGGGGACGATGACTTCCTTGGTCAACAGCTTCACCGCATCAGCGATCGGCTGCAGCCAGCCGCGCGGACCCACCCGGTTCGGCCCGATGCGGACCTGGATGTAGCCGATCACCTTGCGTTCCGCGTAGGTCGTGTAGGCGACCGCGAGCATCAGAGGCAAGACGATCAGGGTGATCTTGAACAGGATCTGCATCACCACCGGCAGGCTGTAGAAGCTTTCCATGAGCCATTCAAACATGAGTCGTTCCTTGTCAGGCCCGGGCGAGGGTCACGGTGGTTCCCGGGGCGCCGAGACTTGCCAGCGCCGGGGCGCCCGCGACGGTTACCGCAATCCCGACCGGGATCGCCGCATCGAGCACCAGGGTCAGTTCCGCTTCGGCGCCGTGCTGCCGGATCCGCACCCGGGCACCATCCGCGTGGGTGCCGGCGGACTGCGGATTCACGTACACCGCATCGGCACGCAGGCCTTCGGCCGAGGTCTGCAGGGGCCCGGCGCGACGCACCAGGGGATCACTGGAATAAAGACTGCGCACCTGCATGCGGACCAGGCCGTCCGGCACTTCGGGGATCTCGACCTGCGCCAGGCGCAGGTCGATCTGGGTGCTGAACGGATCCCCCGGCAGTTCCTGCTTCAGTTCGTCACGCACCGCCCGGGAATCCATGTAGTCCATCCCGCGGACGTTCAGCAGGTTACCCAGTACGCGCCAGACCTTCCAGCCGGGACGCACCTCGCCGGGGGCGGTGGCCGCGGCCCGGAAGCTTTGCCAGCGGCCCTCGGCGTTGACCAGGGTGCCGGAGGTCTCGAAACCGGTTGCCACCGGAAGCAGCACGTCAGCCACCGCCTCGAGATCCGGGCCGGCGAAGGCAGCCAGCGCCACGACCATGCCGGCATCGTCGAGCGCGCGCCGCGCCGCCGCCGGGTCGGCAAAGTCGCCCTCCGGATCGATCCCCGCGAGGACGAACACGTCACGTCCCTGCTCGAGCATGGCCCGGACATTGGCCCCGGCCGTGGTCGAGGCTCCGCCGACGCCACGGTGGGGTATGCAACCGGCAAGCCAGGCACCGGAGGCATTCGCGCCGGGGGCCAGGTAGCCGAGTCGCGCCTCGGTGCTGCGCGCGATCCAGCCGGCCAGCGCACGCAGGGTCGAGAAGGCGGGACCCGTGATCGCCTCGGCGCCCAGCAGCAGGTGGGCCTGGTGACCCTCGGTGAGGGCGGTGGCGATCCGGCGCTGGGCCTCGACGATGTCCTCGTCGTCCGTGGCCGCGGCAGCCACCACATTGGCGAGCACCTTGGGCAGTTTCTTGCCGGACTTCGCAAGCTGTCCGGCAATGCCGGCAAGACCCAGCACAAGGCTGCGGGTGTCGCCCAGCAGTTGTGCCTCGGTGGAGTAGGTCAGGTCCAGCGCATGGGTGGAAACGACACTGACCCGGGCACCCTGCAAACCCGCCTTGCGCAATCGATGGGCGAGCATGGGCTGCTCGCGGCGCGGGTTGCAGCCGACCAGCAGCACCGCATCCGCGCGCTCCAGCTCCTCGATGCTGCTACCCAGCCAGGGAAACAGCGGGGCGCCGGCGTCGTCACGGAAGTCCAGCTGCTCCAGCCGGTGGTCGATGTCGGTGACGCCGAGCCCGCGCAGGGCCTTCTGCGCCAGGTAGAATTCCTCGAGAGTCAGCGAAGGCGACAGCAGGGCGCCGATCCGTTCCGGCGCCGTCTTACGCAGGCGCTCGGCGACGAAGGCCAGGGCCTCTTCCCAGGAGGCGTCCTGCCAGGTGCCGTCGCGCTTGATGCGCGGGCGGGTCAGGCGGTCCTCCGCGTACAGCCCGGTATAGCTGAAGCGGTCGCGGTCGGAGATCCAGGTCTCGTTGACCGCCTCGTTTTCCCGCGGTACCACACGCATGACCCGGCCGTTGTGCGTGTGCACGAAGACGTTCGAACCCACGCCGTCGTGCGCAGCGACGGTCGGCGCCTGGCGGTACTCCCAGGCCCGCGCCCGGTAGCGCGAGGGCTTCGCGGTGAGAGCACCCACCGGACACAGGTCAATGACGTTGCCGGACAGCTCGTGGCTCACGGTATGCTCGACGTAGGTGCCGATGCGCATGTGCTCGCCGCGCCCCGTGGCCCCCAGTTCGCGCACCCCCGCGATCTCCTCGCCAAAGCGCACACAGCGGGTGCAATGGATGCAGCGGGTCATCTCGGTCTCGATCAGCGGCCCGATGTCCCTGTCCTTGACCACGCGCTTGGCCTCGG
>PUOZ01000234.1 GCA_003553165.1 Thioalkalivibrio sp. | reverse complement strand
GCGCCACCTGGCGGATGCGCTTCATGTGCCGTATCAGCGCATCAACGAACTGGTGAACCAGAAGCGCGGCATCACCCCAAGCACTGCACTGCGTCTGGCGCCCTTTTTCGGGATGTCGCCCGATTTCTGGTTGAACCTGCAGATGCGCTGGGATCTGTTCAAAGCGCAGCAATCGGAACAGGCGGAACTGGAGCAGATCCGGGAATTCCGTTCGTGGAAACATACTGCTTGAGCAGGGATGCCGGAACGCATGTCCCGCGGCACAGCACGACGAGAACCGGCAATCCAGGACTGGCTCCGAAGCCGCTGTCCGCGGCGGATCTGCTGTCCGTCAATAGACCGGATTCCACTCGGTAATGACGAGGAGCCGCCATTTATATTTACTCCGACCCTTTCCTACTCCAGAACGTTTTTTAAGGTCATGAACGCCAATAGGGACGAACCGCAGGTTGATCGGTCCGGTCAAGATTGCCGGGGTGGTAGCATTTGGATTGCGTCAAAAGCGGACGTGATTAGCACCAAAGCTCCGCAGGTGGGATTGCCGCAGTTTCGAGGGGCGCCCCTGTGGGAGGCCAGCCTCTGGGCGAAGTTTTTCGCCGTTCGGTCGCCGAGAGGGCTCGCCTCCCACAAGGGACGGCCATGCAGGGGAGGCCGTTGCGCACGAGCGGATTCCCTGCGGAGCTTTGGTGCTAATCAGCAAAGCGGATGCTGTAGCCGACAACGAACAGATCCTGGCTACCGCTCTCGTCGGTCGATCCGTACGTCAGTGAGAATGCGCCGATGTCGGTGGCCTTGGTCAGGCCGAGCTGCCAGAAGGTCACGCTGTGTTCATCGGAAGCGTCGGGGTCGGCGTAGCCGATTTCGCCATTGAGGCTGATCGTCTGGATGATTTCGTATTCAGCCCCTAGACGGTAGGTGATGTCACCGCTGTCACCGCCATTGTCATCGGCATGGATGGTGTAATCGATGCCGAAAAAGACCGGCCCGTAGGCGACCTCGCCATAAATCTCCCCGACGTCTTCGTCGTCGAGCGACGGGTAATAGGAATATGCATAGCCGACGTCGAAGTCGAACTCGCCGACAACGATCCCGTAGCCGAGGTAAAGCTCGACTTCTTGCCCGTCGCCATCGCCGAGTGTCGATAGCCCAGTGCCGAAATGGAAGCCGGAGTCGTGCGAGTAATCGATGCCGCCCTGCACCACGGCGTTGTTATTGGAAGCGGATTCTCCGTCGTCAAGGTAATCGCTGAATGCGCCGATGTGAAAGGACAGTTCGGCGTGTGCGGTGCCTGCGAATGAAAGGGCGCCGATTAACAGAACACCGGTTCCGGCCCGGCTGAGGTTCTTGGTCGACGTGAATCGCATCGTGCGCTACTCCTTGTTGTGGATTTCTGATTGCCAATGGACGGAACCGTGGGTGCTTGGGTGACTTCGGCCATTCGGGCCGGAAGCTACCCGGGGTTTTCCAGGATCACCGCGGGTGGTACGGAGTCGGATGGCCCAGAGGCCGATGCCGGAAGGGCCTCCCGGCCCTGGCTGGCGAGGTGCTCGCGTGAGCGTGCCCGGGCGAATCGCCGTAGCAGGCGGTAGTGCGCACGATCCAAAGGTTTCTGGGCAGCGACCGACAAGGCATGGCGTTCGCCGCAAGCCGCAACGAAATGCACCTGCACCTCGTACTCGGTCATTTGTTCCACTACCAGCCCCTGGGCGCGCGCAATGCGGCGCAAGGCGCTGATATCGAGGCAGTTGCCGATGATCGGACAATGCAGGTGCTGTTTCAGATCCCAGAGCTTGCGCCGTTTTCGGGCCGCAGCCTTGCGGCTGTCCGGTGGCGCGATCGTGGAGAGTCACGCTTGCGGCCTTCTCGTTCATCAGCCGGTAATAGCCCTTCACCGCCGACCAGTCGTCACGCGCCACCGCAGTGCAGGCGCGCAGCGGATCCTCCCCCTGGCGCCGAGCATGGTCCAACAGTCGTTTCGTCAATCGGTTGTCCCCCAAGGGCGCGCCCCCAGAACTCGTGCTTGGCCCATTGCTCCTCATCCAGACCCTCGGTGGGTTCCAGCGGCCTGTCGCACCGCGCCGGTGCCGGACCCACACCCAACCATGCGCGCCACTCGAGTTCGAGTTCATAGAGATAAATCGCCTTGCGTGTCTCCGCCGCGGCACGGCCAGCACCCTGCCGCCCCCGTCCACCGGTCTCGCCCCCGAACCGCCCGTTCGACGCCCCCAGGCGGACCCCGGTGTGCGGGGGCTCGATGAAGGTCTTGACCAGCAAGGGACGATACCCATGGCTGGCCTCGAAGTCAGCCCCCAGCCGCCGCAAGGCCCGACCCAGCGTCCATGAAACGAGGTTCCGACAGGTAACACCCGGGCTTAGCAGGAACCGATTCAGCCCATCACACGATGCCGGCAGACGCCCGCCTTGAGTCCGGCGACCCGGATTGCTGCACACAGTCGGCCCGGACACAAGAAAATCGATCCTTGCGGACCGGGCTACGACATCAGCCGAAAATCGGGGATGCCTTACTCGGCAGGAGCCTAGTGGTGCGACTGCGGGTTCCCGTAGGGCATTATCGGCGCGATAGGGGCCGCCGCCGTAGGGCGGACGATAACCATAGCCTTACGGTTGGCCGTAGCCGTAGCCGTAGCCGTAGCCGTAGGCGGGGCCATAGCCGTGGCCATGACCCGAGCCACGGCCGGTGCCGTGGGGGCTTATGTCGAAATCGCTGAACATGTTGCCGACATTGGGTGACTCGATCTGACTGAAGCGGACCGATAATCACGAGGTATACCAGACGGTCAGGGCGAAGATCAGCGGGTCTTGCGGCCGGTAACGAGCCGCTTGTGGCCACCGTTGCATGTCGGGGAGGCGGTAGGTTCTAATTGGGATGCGCCTCCCGAAGAATCCCCAAGGACACAGCCAAATGAAAAATTTCAGCAAGGCCCTTCTTTTCACGCTGGTGATGGGGGCCTCAACCACGGCTTCGACCTCGGATCCCATGGTTGTCCAGATCAATCGCCTGAGCATGGATGTGGCGGCCACGATTGCCACGGCGACGGTCGCCGCCTGCCGTGAAAAGGGTATACCCATCGGTGTGACGGTGGTCGACCGTAGCGGAATCACCCAGGTTCAGATGCGCGATACGACTGCACCGCCGATCACCCTGAACATCAGCCAGAAAAAGGCCTTCACCGCCATCATGTTCAATGCCAAGGGGTCGGACCTCGCGGGACGGGCCAGCAGCCCTCTGGCGACTCTGGGTGAGGGGCTGGCCTTCATGCCCGGTTCGGTGACGATCGAAGCCGGCGGCAAGATCTACGGTGCGATTGGGGTCAGCGGGGCTCCCGATGGCATGGTCGACGAGGAGTGTGCGCAGGCCGGCCTCGACGCGGTGCTGATGGACCTCGAGATGCTGTGATCCAAGCTGTCGAAAGGTGTTGGATCCTTGCCATACGCTTTACAGTAGCCTCAAGTTTGGCGCGGGCGGGGTCATCGGTAGCTCGGTCAGCGGTTGCGTCTGGCAGGATCTGGGTCCGCAGTTCAGTTTTGCCGCCGCGCTGGGTGCGCTGGTCGCTCGGCGTGTGGACGACAGCCGTTACGAATATTGAACGGAGACACGGGTATGCGGGAGTTGACACTTGGCGGGATTGCCGCTGCCATCGGAGCGGTCCTCGAAGGCGAGGGTGGGGTCCGAGTGAACGCCATCGCGACGCTTGAGGACGCCGGTCCGGAAACCCTGTGCTACGCCGCGTCACCCAGGCTTCTGGAGCAGGTCCGCAGTTGTGCGGCAGACGGCTTCATCGTGGGTGATGACTTCCCGACACTGCCCGGCCGCAACCTGTTGCGCCTGGCCGATCCGAAGCTTGGGTTCGTGCGGGCGCTGGAGCTGTTCCGTCCGGACCGCCGGCCCGAAGGCGTTCATCCCGCTGCGGTGGTCGCAACCGATGTGACGCTGGGTGAAGGGGTGGAAATAGGACCCTGTGCCGTGATCGAAGCGGGCGCCGTGATCGGCTCTGCTACCCGGATACGTGCCGGTGCCTACGTCGGACCCGGGGCGCGCGTTGGCCGCGACTGCGATATCGGTATCAATGCCGTGTTACTCGACGGCACGGTTGTCGGGGATCGGTGCATCCTCCATCCGGGTGTCGTCCTGGGCGGCGATGGCTACGGCTACCAGTGGACGGAAGACCACCACCACAAGATCCCCCAGCTCGGCTGCGTGGTGCTCGAGGACGACGTCGAACTCGGCGCCAATACGTGTATTGACCGGGCCACGCTTGGCGAGACCCGGATCGGTCGTGGCAGCAAGTTCGACAATCTGGTCCACATCGCGCACAACAACCGTATCGGGGAACACGTCCTGCTGACCGGGCAGGTCGGGGTCGCCGGCAGTTCCCGTATCGGCGACCGCGTGGTGGCCGGTGGACAGGCCGGGATTGCTGATCACGTGATTGTGGGTGCCGGTGCACAGATCGGCGCCCAGGCCGGGGTGATCGGCAACATCGACGCCGGCGCGCGCGTCTGGGGTACGCCAGCTCGCCCCATGCAGCGCGTCCTGCGCGAGCAGGCTGCCCTCGGCCGTCTGCCCGAGACCCTGCGCGACCTGGCGCGCCAGCGCAAGGAGTTCGAAGCCCTGCATGAGCGGATCGCGCGGCTCGAGAGCGCGCGGGAGCAGGCGGGGTGACGGGTTCCACGGCCTCCCCCCCCGCCGGCGATGCGGGCTGCCGCTGCGGGTCCTGGGTTTCGCCGTCGCGGCCGGCTTGATGGCCACGCGCCTGCAGGACCTGGTCGATAGTCGCGTCAATCCCTACCGGACGCCAGCCGTCTTCTTTCCCTAACGAGCGGGAGTACCGCACCATGAACGAGTCCTCGCATGGCACCCCCAGCCGGCTGGAGCCGGCCAGTCTGCTCCTGGATGGACAAACCTACAGCCTGCCCGTCATCGAGGGCAGTGAAGGGGAACGCGGGATCGATATCGGCAGCCTCCGGGCGCGGACCGGACACATTACGCTGGACCCGGGGTATGGGAACACCGGCAGCTGTGAGAGTGCGATCACCTTTATCGACGGCGATGCGGGCATCCTGCGTTACCGCGGCATCCCCATCGAACAGTTCGTCGATAGTCCGACCTTCGTTGAGGTTGCATTGCTGCTGATCTACGGACACCTGCCCAGTCAGGAGGAGTACGAGCGCTTTTCGGAAGATCTGACGCGCTTCGCCAACATCGACGAGGGCATGAAGCACCAGTTCGAGGGCTTCCCGCGCTCGGCACCGCCGATGGCGATTCTGTCGGCAATGCTCAACGCCCTGTCCTGTTATCACCCCGAACTGCACGAACTCGAGGACGAGGGGGAGCTTCACCACGCGGCCGCACGCCTGATCAGCAAGATCCGCACGATCGCCGCCTATGCATTCCGGCACTCCAGGGGGCTGCCCTACATCTACCCCGATCCCGGTCTGCGGTATGTGCCGAATCTCCTGCACATGATGTTCTCGCTTCCCTACCAGCAATACGTGTGTCCGAATGTCGTGCGCAAGGCGCTGAACCTGATCCTGATTCTGCACGCGGATCACGAGCAGAACTGTTCCACGTCGACCGTGCGCATGGTGGGTTCGAGTGGTGCCAATCTGTTTGCGTCCTGCGCAGCCGGCGTCTCGGCGTTATGGGGGCCCCTGCATGGGGGCGCCAATGTCGCGGTGCTGAACATGCTGGAGCAGATTCACCGGGGGAACATCACGCCCGAGGATTACGTAAAGCTGGCCAAGGAGAAGGAGAGCAAGGTTCGGCTCATGGGGTTCGGTCATCGCGTGTACAAGAACTTCGATCCGCGCGCGCTGATGCTGCAGAACGTGGCCGAGGAACTGGTGCCGATGCTGAGTGGCAACGATCCGCTATTGGACATCGCGCGTCGGCTCGAGGCTATCGCCCGGTCCGACCCCTATTTCATCGAGCGCAACCTGTATCCGAACGTGGACTTCTACAGCGGCATTCTGCTGCGCGCCATCGGTATTCCGACCAACATGTTCACGGTGATCTTCGCCATAGGGCGCTTGCCCGGTTGGATTGCACACTGGTGGGAACAGAACCAGACCGTGGGCGGGCGGATCGCACGACCCAGGCAGATCTACACCGGCAATACGCTCTCCAATTACATTCCGATGGAGGAACGCGGACAGGCGTAGGCGGGGACGCTCGGGCGCGGAGCCGGACTGTAGCTTCAGAAGGCTTCGCCCGCGAGCGACACCCCGTTTATGGTTCAGTTGGGGCCGGGCCGTCACTGCTCCCCGCGCCGGACGGCCAGGTAGCGCTTGTCCCGAATCTCCTTGACATGGCCTCCCTCGTGGCACGCGATGCAGTTCTCGGCGGCGACGAGATACTCCGAGTGACGCTCCACGTAGATCGGGTTCTTCTCGGCGACCTCCTCGGTCATGTGGCAGCCGATGCAATTGGACATGGTTATGTCCGGGTAGCTGGCCAGTCTGTCGTGGTGGGGGTCTACCTGCCCGGTGAATACCAGGTAGACCTTGCGCGTACCTTGGGTCTTGTCGCGGACGAAGCCGCCTGTGTGGCAGTCCAGGCAGCCGACGCTGTGGTGGACGCCGTGATCCCAGGATGCCTTTTCGTACGCATGGCAGGAGCTGCAGAACGCGTCCGTGGTGGTCATTTGGTGTCCGGCCGTTCCGCCCAGCGCCAGAAGCGCCAGCACGGCAACAATGAGGACGACGACCCAGAATTTTTTCATTTCCTCTTACTCCCCGAATTGACTTTGACGATGCTCCAGCGGGCGTGGCGCCCGCCGGGAATCCTCAACGCAGTCGCTCGTTGCCGTCCCAGACCAATTCGGCCTCGGGAAGCAAGGGCAGATACTGCAGCCAAACATGGGAGTCGAGGTGCTCCTGGCTCTGCTG
>PUOZ01000289.1 GCA_003553165.1 Thioalkalivibrio sp. | reverse complement strand
CCCCCTTCGCCACCAGTGTAGGCGCCGTTCGTACGGAGCCTGCCGAAGGTTACCTGTCGGAGGAGATGGACCAGCAGCCGCTATGCAATCTCCTGGTAGAGCCGGGCGAGCGCGTCGAGCTCGGGGGAGTCCGTGCCCAGAAGCAGCGTCAGCAGACGCAACTGCTTGGTCACCGAGTCGCTCTCGCGCGGGGATGCCCGCTGGAACTCCTCGCGGAAGCGCGCCGCAAAGTCTCGCCACTCCGGCGACGAGGGAGGCCGATGCAGGCGCCGGGACACCAGCGAGCGCAGGACCTCGAGATTGATGCGGTCGGTGCGATCCCAGAAACGTTTGGCGCCCTCGGCCGGCGGCGCGCCCGCGAACTGCTCCGCGAGTCGTTCGAGCTCGTCCATGACCGCATCCGTGCTCTGCAACGCGTCCCGAACCTTTCGGGCCCGCCCGCCCTGGCGGGCGAGATAGATCCAGAGCGCCACCGCATTCAGCAGCGGATAACTGGCCAGGCGGCCCGTCGCGGATAGCGCCCGGTTCGCGGAGTCGCGGTAGATCGTGTAGGCCGTCAGCAGTGAATCACGAGCCTGCTCGCGCGCGGACGCCGTCACCTCCGGGTCGGATGTCGCCGCCGCCCGCGCAGCGTGGACAATTCCATGGTGCTTGTAAGCGCTGGCCCGGATCATTGCCCGCTCTGTGTTCTCGCCCAGGGTCATCAGGGTATCGGCCAGCGCAACCGCCTGCCCGGCGACCCTGCTGGCTTCTTCCAGCTGGGCAAGAACGGCGTCATCTCCCGCTTCTGCATCGACGCCCGCGAGGCGCCGCTCCGCCAGCCGGGCCAATGCGTTGACCCGGTTCTCCAGGGCCTTGACCGTTGTCCCGCCGTCCTCACAGTCCAGCGCCTGTTCGGTCCATGCGGCCGACCGCTCAAAGTCGCCGAGTTCGTGCCAGGCGGCCCCGATGGCACTGCTGGTGGCGCCCGTCTTGAGGTGGGGCCGTTCTTCCAGCAGGGCTTCCAGATGTCTCAATCGGGCCACGGGATCCCGCGGCTGCAGCCCGTCCGGCTCCATCCTGCGCGTGTAGACCTCGCTGCGGATGTTCGACGCCGCGACCTCGACCTCGCGCGTGCTGTGAAAGGTCGGTCCGGGTGGAACCAGCGGGCCGGTGTCGCCCCCCACCCCACCGGGCTCCACGGATCGAGACACGGGAGAAGCCGCCGCCGATCCCTGGCGCAGGCGGAACGCATAGTCGCCGTAGCACTGGTACGCGCCCCAGGTGTCGCTGTCGCCGTAGGCGTCGAACACCGCCCTGCGGGCATCAGTCACCGCGTCGCCAAAACTCACACCCGACAACATGGCATCGTAGAAGGTCGCGGCGAAACGCGCGGCGGCGGCGTCGTCCACCGCCCAGCCGGCCGCGATCACGCACTTGGCGCCGGCCCGGATGAATGCGGTACCCAGATTCGCCGCCAGAGTGTAACGCGGCCCACCAGCCGGCGGTTCGCGGTTGGCCCCCAGGTGGCAGCAGTTGATGAATACCAACTCCGGTACGCAGGGCAGCGCACGGATCTCTTTCGGACCCAGCACGATGCCGTCGCCGAGCAGCATTCCAGTGCTGGGCCGATCCGCGCCGGTGACGGCGTCCCTGATCGGGTGATCGACCACGCCGTGGCCGGCAAGGTGGATGACCTGGTAATCCTCGTTGGTCAGCGCCATCACAATCTCGATGCTTCGGCGGCGGATCATCGGCTGCCCGGAATCGAACCCTCCATGATTGAGGTGCTCGGACACCAGCGACGCCTCGGCCACGGCCCCGGGCAACGGGGGGAAGCCTTCCCCGGCCTGGGTGTCGCCCACCACCAGTGCGCGGCCATTGCGCACGGTCGGCCGGGGCGGTTCACTGGAGCGGTCGTAGAGCTGCCGGACCATACCGATGCGCGTGGCAAGCGGACGCGAATCCCGGCTCCGCCGGTCCGTAAGCAGTTCCCAGGGGTAACGCGCCGCGCGATCGTCCACCAGCAGCACCATGCCGCCCTGCGCCTCCACCTGCGACTTGAACGCTACCGGAATCAGCAGCTCGAACAGGCTCGAGCCGATCGCCGGATTGGCAGCCGTACTCGCCGTCGCGACCTCCAGAAAGCGGTCGATCAGCGCCGTCTGCATCGGGTGCGCGCGCACATCGATGCCGGCTCGGTCGGTTAGCGGCGCAAAATCCAGCCCGTCCTCGGTCCCTGTCACCTGAATGCGACGCCACCAGGGTTCGGCCTCGTCAAAGAACGGGCGCTGCAGCCCACCGGGCATGGACCGCACGGTCAGATCGACGGTAAGAGCCTGGCCCAGCTCACGGCAGACGCGCTCGCAGGCGTGCGCGATCGCGATCGCCGCGTCCTCGAACAGCTCGATGATGTCGATGCGCCGCAGCAAAGGCGCATCCAGTTCGCGCAGCTGCCGGTTGGCATCGGCGATAGCCTCGAGCAGGGCCTTGACTGCATCGACCCGGACGAGCCCTCCCACGCCCGAGCCGATCACCAGCGAGGCCAGCGCCAGATCGCCTGCGGCCTTGCTCCCGGGTTCACCACCCTCACGCAGCCGTGCGCCATGGTCGAGGCTGAAGCGGATCAGCGCATGCCGCAGGGTGTCACGCAGGCTCGCCGCCGAGAGCTGCCCGAGCGTGCCCAGTCCCACTACCACCGCTCCCTCGCTACGCTGCGTCCCTGGCTGCACCACGATCTCCACGGTGTTCAGGGGCCCAGGATAAATGTTAGCGCGGTGCAGAGCCTTCAACCGCCCGTCCAGCGAACGGTCCAGCGCGGCCTCGGAACCGGTGATACTCTCGCCCTGGTAATGGCCCACCATGACCGGCACGTCGGCATAGTGGATGTTGCCATGGCGGATGCGCACGTGGCAGGCCGGGAGTACCTCCTCGCGCGGCCCGAGCGACGGTGCTGTCCCGTGCAGCGCGGCGGCCTCGAGCTCCGCCTGGGTAGGGAACAGCAGCGGGGTATCCGGTTCCACATCGGGCACTGCCCCCAGACCGCGGGCGGCCGGGGGCCGCTGCGCAAGCAACCGGGTACTGCCGAATTCCAGCAGCTCCTGGATGGCCGGGAACGCCGCGGGAGCGCACAGCAGATCCCCGTGCTTCACGCGCGGCAGATACCAGCAGCGCCCATCCAGCAGCCACGGCGGCGTGCTCGCCCAGGGGGTGAGGCCATCGCCTTCAGCGGTGTAATCGAACCTGAGCCGGCTCCCCCCCACGCGAATGCCAACCGGCGTGGCGCCATCCTGCCCTGCGAGATACAACACGCGGCTTGCGTGCAGCGGCGGCTCATCGATGTCGACCCGGCTGCGCACCCCAAAGGCATCCTGCAAGGCCTCGGCGTCCGGATGTTTCCAGCGCCTTCCGAGCCCCTGGGCGAGACGGGCCCAGTGCCGATCGTCAAAGGCGTTCCAGTCCGTCCCCGAAAGGGCTGCGCCGGGCAGGGTCTCGAGCAGCCCCGGGTAGTGCCGGAACTGCTCGACCAGTTCCAGGCGGCTGTGCTTGAAGTCCACCGCTGCCAGCAAGCGCAGGAGCGGGTGTTGGCCGGCCAGCAGCTGAACCGAATCAAACGTGCCCTGCAGAGGCGTGCCGGCCATCACCAGCCGCATGTCCCGGTCACGGCATAGCCGATCCCACAGCCCCTGGGATTCCGTGGCCAGCCAGAGCAGGGCCACCCAACCGCCCATCGAGTGCCCAAGGATCCGCAGCTTCAGCGATTCGGCGTCGGCCTCACGGGCCAGCGTGCCCAGCGTCCCGCCGAGCCGGCGGGCGTTCTCCCGCAGGGACAGCCGCCAGTCGTAGTCGAAGATCTCGACCCGGTGCCCGCGCTCCTCAAGATACTCCGCCAGCGCCGCATAGCGGCTGGGGAACCAGCCGTCGGGAACCACCTTCCGGTTGGCCTTGCGGACATCCAGGCGGTGCATTCTCCCGACTGCGATGTTCGCCGGATGCAACCAGACGCGATCCCCGTCCGCACGCAGGTGACTGCCCGGCAGGCCGGGCAGCATCACCGTGATGCACTTGACACGCATGCCACGCTCGCCCCGGCTCTTGGCCTTGACCGGTTCGGCGTGCAGCGAGACGAACTCCGGGAGGCTGAGCTGGTTGCCTGCCAGCGCCTGTACGATGGCGTTGAAAGTCCGCCGGTTCGCGAAGTAGGAGAAGTGATTGACCGGCTGATGCCCCCGGCCATCGTCGACGAAATGCACCCCGGGGACGCGGCGCGGATGCCCGCCGATCATCGCGTCGGTCTCGACCACCCAGTCGTTCGCCTGCCAGTAATACAGATTCGTCAGGGCCACCAGCAGGGTCTGGCGCAGGCCGCCGCCGACGCTGGAATTTCCCGCGATCACCGACAGATCGGCATCGACACGAATGCCCGGGTCGTTGATGAAGCGGGCCAGCCCGCCGTCCGGGACCATGGCCTTGATCCCGGGCAGCAGACCGTCATCGAAGCGCTTGCGTGCGACCGCGATGGCCAGGCTGCGCAGCGCACCGACGAATGCAGCGCCCTTCGGCCCCAGGAGCTTGGCGCCGGCGAGCTGGACGCCGGAAAGCACCAGGTTGAGGTAGACATCCAGCCGCCCCGCCGCCAGGGTGGTGCCCCGCGACGGGCAACCGACGCGCACGAAACGCTCAACCCGCGGGCGCTTCCCGGCCAGCAGGGCGTTCAACTCTTTCAGTTCTCCGGCAATCTCCTCGCGTGCCTCACGGGTATCGGCGTCGTCTCCGGGATACGCGGTGAAATAGAGATCCATCTCCGCCTCGGTGATCGGCGCAGCGCGCCCTTCGACACGGCCGCGGCAAACGAGCTCACCCACCAGGCCACCGCGCGAGTGCGACAGCAGGTGCAACGGCTGTTCAGAGGGCAACCATTTCAGCAACTCGCAGGCATTGCGGATCGGACTCTCGCTAAGCGTGCGATGCTCCAAGGCGTAGACCCGCCCGTCGTACAGCCGCTCGATCCGCTCCAGCCAGGTGTCCCGGTGGGCATCGGTCCACAGGCCGCTGAAACTCCCGACGGTGCTCGAGGCGGTACCGTGCAGCAACACGAGAACTGGCTTGCCCGAAGCGGGGATCGGCGCATCCACCAACTCGAACACGGGTTCCGTCCGCGCCCGGTCGAATCGGCAGCGATACACCCCTGTGCGCTGCTCCAGCAACTGCGACTCCACCTTCGCGATCGCCTTGCGCACGACCGCAGTCGCCGTCGCATCTTCCAGCTCCTTGCCCCAGCGCAGCCTCGGGATAACCAGCCTGCGGATCCAGCGACCGATCCCGCGCGAAGGCGCGCCGTGCCCCCCCAGCGCCGTCTCCGCGCCGAGGAACAGCGTGTCCTCCTGCTGCCCCGTCAATTCCTGCAGGCGTTCCAGCGTGAGCCAGAGCTCGCCCCCGTCGGCCAGTTCCACGTGGACGATCTGGTCGGCCGGATACTCTGCGGTGATTTCCTCCGCCCCTGCACGCGCAGTTCCGACCGCATACGCCGAGACCGACTCAACGACGAACAGGCCATCGGCCGCCTGATTGATCAGCTCCTGCTCCCGGCCCTCGTCCACCCGTGGCCCCATCCCACCGCGACTCGCCAAGGGCTCAGTCGAAACCACCAGCCGAATCGTCTTACGCGCCATCTGTGTCACTCCCTGGGTACGGTCAAGGGAGTGTTGTCGACGAACCAGGGATAATCAAGAGAATTACGCAACGACGTGCAGGCGACTCAATGCCCACGACGCGATGGCATCGATGAACCGTCCGGTCCCACCGGATTGCGCTGCGTTACCGAGTTCCTTATCGTCGCCAGCATCCATTCTTTCGACGAGGGGTTGGCATGAACGTACTGGTCATCCTCGGGCACCCTCGCGTCGAGAGCCTGTGCGGAGCACTGGCCGAGGCTTTCGCAACAGGCGCACGAGAGGCTGGCGCCGAGGTCCGACAGCTGCATCTCTCGTCGCTGGAGTTCGACCCCCATGTGCGAATGGAATCGCCGAACCGGCAGCCGCTGGAAGAGGATTTGCGGGAGTCCCGGGAACTGATCGTCTGGGCCGAGCACCTGGTGTTCGTCTATCCGACCTGGTGGGGCACGATGCCAGCCTTGCTGAAAGGGTTCCTGGACCGGCTGCTTGCCCAAGGCTTCGCGTTCCAGACCTGCGAGGGCGGCACCGGTTACCAGGGATTGCTGCGCGGGCGTTCGGCACAGTTGATCACGACCATGGATACCCCACCGCTGATTCACCGCCTGGTCTATCGCCAGCCCGGTCGCGAGGCAATGGCGCGCGCGACCCTGGGCTTCTGCGGCATCCGGCCGGTGCGCTCGCTGGTCTTCGGCCCGGTGCGGACCTCCAGCCCGGAGCAGCGCCGGCGCTGGCTGGAACACGCCCGCCGCCAGGGACGACGTCTGGAGCATGGCCGGGTCACGCCATGGGAGCGACGGCGCGATAAGGCCGGTGCCTGGCTCAAGGGCCTGCGCCTGCAGTTCTACCCGATGACCTGGCTGGCCTACACGGCCGGGGCACTCGCAGCCGGGCCGCCGGGCGGCGTGTTCGGCAACCCGGTCTTCTGGCTAGGCTACCTCTGCCTGTTCCTGCTGGAGGTGGCGACGGTCCTGAGCAATGAACTGCTGGACTTGCGCAGCGATCGCAGCAACCGCTTCTTCAGCATGTTCACCGGAGGCTCCCGGGTACTGGTCGAAGGCCTGCTAAGTCCGCGGGAGGTCCAGGCCGGCATTGCCGTCAGCCTGGCGGCCTTCGTCACGGCCGCTGCGGCACTGCTCGCCCTGACCCCCGGTTCCGCCTTTGCTGTACTCACCTTGCTGGCTCTGCTGACGGTGTTGGCGATCGGCTACACCGTGCCGCCCATGAAACTCAGCTACCGCGGACTGGGCGAGATCGACGTGG
>PUOZ01000328.1 GCA_003553165.1 Thioalkalivibrio sp. | reverse complement strand
GGACCGTGCCCTGCCGCATATCGGCGACGGCCTGAAGCCGGTGCAGCGGCGGATCATCTACGCGATGAGCGAACTCGGGCTGTCCGCGGCCGCCAAGTACAAGAAGTCCGCGCGCACCGTGGGCGACGTGCTCGGCAAGTTCCACCCGCATGGGGACAGCGCCTGCTACGAGGCCATGGTGCTGATGGCCCAGCCTTTTTCCTACCGCTATCCGTTCGTGGACGGGCAGGGCAACTGGGGCTCACCGGACGATCCCAAGAGCTTCGCCGCGATGCGCTACACCGAGTCCCGGCTGTCGCGCTACGCCCAGCTGCTGCTGTCCGAACTCGATCAGGGCACCGCCGATTGGGTGCCCAACTTCGATGGCACACTGGAGGAGCCGAAGGTGCTTCCGGCACGGCTCCCGAACGTGCTGCTGAACGGTGCCACCGGTATCGCCGTGGGCATGGCCACCGACATCCTCCCACACAACCTGCGCGAGGTGGCCGCCGCCTGCGTGCACCTGCTGGAACATCCCGGCGCGACGTTGGACGACCTGCTGGAACATATCCAGGGACCGGACTTTCCAAACGAGGCCGAAATCATCACGCCGCGCGAGGAGCTGCGGAAGATGTATGCGAGCGGTCACGGTTCGGTGCGCGCCCGCGCACGCTTCGAGCGCGAGAACGGTGACATCGTCGTCACCGCGCTGCCCTACCAGGCCTCGGGCTCCCGGGTGCTGGAGCAGATCGCCGCGCAGATCAACGCGAAGAAGCTGCCGATGGTGGAGGATCTGCGCGACGAGTCCGACCACGAGCACCCGACGCGCCTTGTGATCACGCCCCGCAGCCAGCGTGTCGACGTCGAGTCGCTGATGGCGCACCTGTTCGCCACCACCGACCTGGAAAAGAGCTACCGGGTCAACATGAACCTGATCGGCCTGGACGGCCGGCCTCGGGTCAAGGACCTGCACACGCTACTGGGCGAATGGCTGGGTTTCCGGGTGACCACGGTGCGCCGGCGCCTGCAGTGGCGCCTGGACAAGGTGCTGGCCCGCCTGCACGTGCTCGAAGGCCTGCTGATCGCGTATCTGAACATCGACGAGGTGATCCGGATCATCCGCGAGAACGACAGGCCCAAGCCGGTGTTGATGGAACGCTTCGGGCTCAGCGACATCCAGGCCGAGGCCATCCTGGAGCTGAAGCTGCGCCATCTCGCGAAGCTGGAAGAGATGAAGATCCGGGGCGAGCAGGACGATCTGGCGGCCGAGCGCGCGCGGCTGGAGCAGATCCTGGGATCGGAGAAGCGGCTGAAGCGCCTGGTCGCGGACGAGATCCGGGCGGACGCGGAGGCCTTCGGCGACGACCGTCGCTCGCCGCTGGTGCAGCGCGCTGCGGCGCAGGCTTTGGACGAGAGTGCCCTGGTGCCGACCGAGCCGCTGACCATCGTATTGTCGAAGATGGGCTGGGTGCGGGCCGCGAAGGGGCACGATGTGGATCCGGCGGCGCTGAACTACAAGGCGGGCGACGGGTTTCTGGACGCGCTGGCCGGTCGCAGCAACCAGCTGGTGGCGTTTCTCGATTCGACCGGGAGGGCCTATACGCTGCCCGCGCATACCCTTCCGTCCGCGCGCGGTCAGGGTGAGCCCCTCTCAGGGCGTTTCACGCCCGCCGATGGCGGGCGCTTCGTTGGTCTGGCCTCGGGTGCGGCGGAGGAACGCTGGCTGCTGACGACCGATCACGGCTACGGTTTCATCGCGCAGCTGGGAGACCTGTTCAGTCGGCAGAAGTCGGGCAAGACGGTGCTGAGTGTGCCGAGTGGTGCCGACGTGCTGCCGCCCCGGCGGGTCACGGATCCCGGCAGCGACCGTATCGCACTGGTGACCTCGGACGGTTATCTGCTGGTCGTCGCAGCCGCCGACCTGCCGGAAATGGCACGCGGCAAGGGCAACAGGATCATCGGTATTCCCTCGGCGCGGCTCAAGGGCGGACAGGAGCGGGTGGCGGCTGTGGCGGTGCTGCCGCAGGGTGGTACGCTGCTCATCCATGCCGGGAAGCGGTTCAAGGGCATGGGGCCCGCAGAATGGGCGGAATACGAGGCGGATCGGGGTCGGCGCGGCCACAAACTGCCGCGCGGCTACCAGAAGGTGGACCGGTTGGAGATACAGGCCTGAGCGGGAGAGCTGCGCCGCTTGAATTTTCTGCCGGCTGCCCCATCTAATACCCGGTATTAAACTTTGCTAATGGAGCCTTCGGAGTCGCCATGAAACGTATCATGCTGTTTTTGGGGACCAACCTCGCCATCATCGTGGTGCTGAGCATCACCTTGCGCATCCTTGGGGTGGAACGCATCCTGGATGAGCAGGGCGTCGGGTTGAATCTCAACGCCCTGCTGGTCTTCGCCGCGGTATTCGGTTTCGGTGGTTCGTTCATCTCGCTGGCCATTTCCAAGTGGATGGCCAAGAAGACGATGAAGGTGCACGTCATCGAGAAGCCGCGCAACGCGACCGAGCAGTGGCTGTTCGACACCGTGCGCCGTCAGGCCCGAGAGGCCGGCATCGGTATGCCGGAAGTCGGGATCTACGACTCTCCCGATCCCAATGCCTTCGCCACCGGCATGAGTCGTAACAACGCGCTGGTGGCGGTCAGCACCGGGTTGATGCAGAACATGGGGCAGGGCGAGGTCGAGGCCGTGCTGGGTCACGAGGTCGGGCACGTCGCCAACGGGGACATGGTGACACTTGCGCTGATCCAGGGCGTGGTGAACACCTTCGTGATCTTCCTGGCCCGTGTGATCGGTCACTTCGTCGACCGCGTGATTTTCAAGAACGAACAGGGCCACGGCCCCGCCTTCTGGATCACCACCATCGTCGCCGAGATCCTGCTGGCCATTCTGGCATCCATCATCGTCATGTGGTTCTCGCGCCAGCGTGAATTCCGGGCCGACGAGGCAGGGGCGAAACTGGCCGGCCGCGACAAGATGATCGGCGCACTGGAATCGCTTGCGCGTGCATCGGGACGGCCGGTGGATATGCCCGATCAGATGGCGGCCTTCGGCATCCGCGGCGGCCTGCCGACCGGTCTCAAACGCCTGTTTATGACTCACCCGCCGATCGAGGAGCGGATCATGGCGCTGAAGTCCATGCGCTGAGTCCAGGATCTTCGGGTGCCGACGAAGGGCTGCCCTGGGGCAGCCCTTCGTCATTGCGGCAGTCGATGCCCTGCAGGAGCCCTCCCTGCAAGGAACCGCTCACCGCCCTCCCAGTACCTGATCCGCGACGAAGGGGTTGCTGCGACGCTCCTCGCCGAAGGTGGACATCGGGCCGTGACCAGGGATGAAGCGGGTCTCCGAACCCAATGGCCACAGCTTGGCTGCGATGGAATCAAGCAGGTCCCGATGGTTGCCCCGGGGAAAATCGGTGCGCCCGATGCTCCCGGCGAAGAGCACGTCGCCGACCAGGGCGAGCTGGCTTGGGGCATGATGGAAGATCACGTGTCCCGGCGTGTGGCCGGGGCAGTGGTAGACATCCAGCAGCTGTCGGCCCACTTGCACCTGGTCGCCCTCGTGAAGCCAGCGATCGGGAAGGAAGGCCTTGACCTCAGCGGTACCGAACATCCTGGCCTGCATGGGCAGCTGTTCCAGCCAGAAGCGGTCGGCCTCGCCCGGCCCGATGATCGGGATTTCGGCCATGTCTGCGAGTTCGCGTGCGGCCCCGACGTGGTCCAGATGGCCGTGGGTGAGCAGGATCTGACGGAGCTCCAGCTTCCGCTCCCTGGCTGCAGCAAGCAGCCTTTCCGGCGAACCGCCAGGGTCCACCCATGCGGCCTCGCGCGTCTCTTCACACCAGATCAGGGTCGCATTCTGTTCGAAGGCGGTAACAGGGATGGTGACGAATCCGAGCATGGCGGTGTCCCGATTGGCGGATGCGGGACCCCATTGTTGCAGAGCGGCCAGGGCCCCGTCATTGGTGGTCAACGTTCGGCACCCCGGAAGGGGCCTGGCGAAGCTCCCGAGGGGCATCCGTGATTTTCTCCACTCCGGGGTTGACAGTGGAATCTGAATATTAGAAGATGCTCATACGTTGATCGCTTGCCCCCCGCAACGGTCAGCGTACTCCTCCATCCTCCTTTGGTGGTTTAATTGGCGCGAACTTCGGTTCGCGCCTTTTTTTTGGTCCTCGACCCTGGAGGAAGTGCTGTTCCGCCTGGCCCAACCGGATCGCGGCGTATTCTGTTACCCGCTGGGGCCGTCTCTTCCCGGTCAACTCGATGCCTATGTCATTCAATAACCTGCGTAACGCCGTCCTGGTCCTGGTACTGCTGCCGCTGCTTGCCGTACTGGTCGCGCTCGGAATGCTGGCATTGCGCGAGTTCGAGCAGCAGATGGAGCTGCGCATGCAGGAGGACATCGAACTGGTGGCGCGCTCCATCCGCTTGCCGATCTCGGCGGCGATGGTTCGGCGCGATGCGATGGACGTGCAGCAGGCGCTGGATTCCGCCTTTCAGCTGGAACAGGTCTTCGGCGTCTACGTGTACGATTCCCACGGCGACCTGGTCGCCACCAGCGGGCCGCGCAGCCCGTCGCTGGAACGGCGCCATGAGGCCCGGCTGATCACCGCAACCGGCAGCCAGGGGGCCTTCGAGGAGCGCCAGGGCCGCGAGGTGTTCTCCTTCTTCCTGCCGCTGACCGACGCCGGCGGACGGATTGTCGGACTGCTGCAGATCACCCGCGATGTGACCCGGTTCCAGGCCTATATCGCCCAGATGCGCTGGCAGGGCGGCGTCGCGATCGTCGTGCTGTCCCTGGTCTTCCTGTTCGTGGTCCTGATCGGGCATCACCGCGCCGTGGGTCGGCACGTCAACCGTCTTGCCGGTGCCATGCAGAGTGTCGGTACCGGCGCCCGGGGGTTGCGGGTGCCGGAGCAGGGGCCGCAGGAGTTGCGGCTGCTGGCGACGACGATGAACGAGATGCTCGAACGCCGCGAGGATTCGGAGCGGGCGCTGGAGGCGCAGCGCGCCCAGCGCACCGAGCTCGAGGAGAAACTGCGCCAGTCCGAGAAGCTGGCCGCGATCGGCCAGCTTGCAGCCGGGGTGGCGCACGAGCTGGGCACGCCGCTCGGGGTCATTGCCGGACGTGCGCAGCGCGCCCGTCGCGGGGTGCCGGAGGACTCGCCCACAGCCTCCGAGATGGAGCACCTGCTCGCTGAGCTTGGCCGGGTCGAACACATCGTGCGCCAGCTGCTGAACTTCGCGCGCAGCAATCCCCTGAACCGGCGCGAAATTGCCCTTCCAGCGTTGATGGCGGACGTGGTGTCGCGGGTGCGCATGGGTGTACAGCGTCCGGAGATCGGGGTCGATGCGGCGCCGGCCGACGCTTCCGGCACCTTGGCCATCCGCGCGGATCCGGCCCGTCTCGAGCAGGCATTGGGCAATCTGCTGGAGAACGCGATCCACGCAGCGCGCGAGCGGGTTACGGTCGCGTGGCGCAGGATCACGGAGGATTCCCGCGAGATGCTGGAGATCACCATCGCGGATGACGGGCCCGGGATTGCCGAGGCGCACGTCGATCGCCTGTTCGAGCCGTTCTTCACCACCAAGCCTCCCGGGGAGGGGACCGGCCTGGGCCTCGCCGTGGCGCATGTTGCGATCGAGGACCATGGCGGCGAGTTGCGGCTGGACCGGACCTGGTCTCCGGGCACCCGGTTCGTCATGACCCTGCCGCTGTCGGAGGATGCGGCCGATGAGTGACGTTCTGCCCCCCACCCCGGGCGATGCCCGCGATGCGGTGCTGGTGGTCGAGGACGACGCCGGGCACCGTGAGCTGCTGCGGGAGGAATTGACCGAGGCAGGATACCCCGTGACCGCCGTGGCCACGGCGGAGGAAGCGCTCGCGGCTCTCCGGGAGCGTACCTTCTCGCTCGTCATCAGCGATCTCCGCCTGCCCGGGGCGGACGGATTCGCGGTGCTGGAGCGGATCCCGACGCTGGTGCCTGCGCCGGGGTTCATCATGTTGACCGGCTTCGGCACCATCGACCAGGCCGTCGCCGCGCTGAAGGCGGGGGCGGACGATTTCCTGACCAAGCCGATCGATCTCGAGCACCTGCGCATTGCCGCGGACCGAGTGCTGCAGACGCGGCGGCTCCGCAACGAGGTTCAGCAGTACCGCGAGGTACTGGGCGACCGGGGTTTCCACGGCATGCACGGCAAAAGCCCCGCGATGCTGCGTCTGTTCGACCTGATCCGGCGGATCGCCCCTTCCGACGGCAGTGTCCTGATCACCGGGGAGTCCGGTACCGGCAAGGAACTGGTCGCACGCGCGCTGCACGAGGAAAGCCCCCGCGCCGGCGGCCCCTTCGTAGCCATCAACTGTGCCGGGATTCCGGAGACCCTGCTGGAATCCGAACTGCTGGGCCATGCAGCGGGAGCCTTCAGTGGGGCGCGCGGCGCACGCAGGGGCCTGTTCCTTGAAGCCGACGGCGGCACGCTCTTCCTCGACGAGATCGGAGAGATGCCCGCCTCCATGCAGACCAAGCTGCTGCGGCTGCTGCAGGACGGACAGGTGCGCCCGGTCGGCGCCAATGAGGAGGTGAGCACGGATGTGCGCATCGTCGCCGCCACCCACCGGGACATCGCCGACCTGATGGCCGAAGGCAGCTTTCGGGAGGACCTGTTCTTCCGGCTGGAGACCTTCCGCATCGAGGTGCCGCCCCTGCGCGAGCGCGGTGAGGACATCGCGCGGCTGCTGGAGTACTTCCTGCGCCGTCAGGCACTCGCGCAGCACCAGCCGGTGCGGCGCCTGGAACCCGATGCGCTGCGGCAATTGCTGGGCTACCGGTTTCCCGGCAACGTGCGTGAGCTCGCCGGTCTGGTCGAGCGTGCCGCCACCCTGGCCCGGGGCGACACCATCGGGATCGAGGACCTGCCGGAGCGGGTTCGGACGGACCCCTCGGGCGAT
>PUOZ01000080.1 GCA_003553165.1 Thioalkalivibrio sp. | reverse complement strand
CGGCTTCGCCGGCCCAGGCCGCGATTCCGGCCGAGCCCGAGGAGACCGCTCAGGCTGGGCCGAGGGTGGCCGACGTGCCGGTTCCGGGACACCCGGAGGAAGCGGAGGGCGAGCCGTTTCAGGAGCCCGGTTTCGGTGCCGCCTACCTGAACAATCCGCCCCCCGAGTACCCGAGGATCTCGCAGCGGCGCAGGGAGCAGGGCACCGTGCTGCTGTGGGTATCAGTCGCCGCCGACGGGCGCCCGGTGAACTGGCGGGTGGAGCGCAGCAGCGGTCACGAGCGGTTGGACAGCGCAGCGCTCGAAGCCGTGGAGGGATGGCGCTTCGAGCCGGCCCGGCGGGGCAGCCAGCCGGTTGCGGCCTCGGTGCTGGTGCCCATGGAATTCCGGCTGCGTTGATGATGCGAAACCAGCAATCGCCCGAGGGGGTATGAGATGAACGACCTGAATATCCTGTACGTCTTCTACCACGGCGATCCGGTGCTGATCGGCGTCTTCCTCACCCTGCTGGTGCTGTCGATCGCGACCTGGGCGATTGCCGCGACCAAGGGCATCACTCTGGTCGAGACCCGCCGGGCGAACCGGCGGTTCCTGCAGGGCTTCTGGAACGCTGCCAGCCCGAAAGCGCTGCGTGAGGTGGTCGCCAGCGGACGCGGTCCGCTCGCCGAAATGGCCCGGGATGGCTGGCACGCGGCCGAGACCTATCCCGGTCGGCACGACTTGAGCCCCAAGGGCGAACAGCGCCTGGACGACCACATGATCCGGATGATCCGCCAGTCGCTGGACCGCCAGCAGTTGCGCATGCAGGCGGGCCAGACGCTGCTGGCGTCGGTGGGCAGCCTGGCTCCGTTCATCGGGCTGTTCGGAACCGTCTGGGGGATCCACAACGCGCTGATCGAGCTGTCGATTCTGGAAAGCGTGTCGATGGATCTGGTGGCCGGTCCGTTGGGTGAAGCGCTCGTCGCAACCGCAGCGGGTCTCGCCGCGGCGATTCCCGCGGTCGCGTTCTACAACGTCTTCAACCGCTTCAACCGGCTGCTGCAGCAGGATTTCGAGGCCTTTGCGCACGACCTGCACGCCTTCCTGATGCATTCCGACCACGCACCGGGTGCGGCGGACCGGCAGACCGATGCGCCCCCGTTGCCGGCAAGCGATACCCGGCCCGCTGCGGAAGGGGCCTGACCATGTCGTTCGGACGCCTGGGCGACAGCAATGAGCCGATGTCGGAGATGAACGTGATTCCGCTGGTCGACGTAATGCTGGTGCTGTTGGTCATCTTCATCGTCACCGCGCCGGTGATCACCCATTCCGTACAGCTGGAACTGCCGCGTGCAAGCAGCACCCCGAGTGAACAGACGGTCGACAGCGTCACGCTCGCGCTGGACGCCGCCGGGCAGCTCTACTGGGACAACGCCCCGATCGACGAGGCGGCGCTGTTCGCACGCCTGCGCGATGCAGTGGCGGCCAACCCCGAACTGGCGGTCTATCTGCGCGCCGACCGCGACACCCGCTACGAGACCCTGGCGCGGGTGATGGCCGATTCCCGCCGGGCCGGTGTCGCACGACTCGGCTTCGTTTCGCAACCGGAGACGAACTGATCCCACCGGACTCTGAAGACGCTGGCCGGACAGCCCGAGCCGGGGACGACGAGCCACTGTAGGCCAGAAGCCCGGGCCGGCCGGTCCCCACCCCGCGCAGCGACGTGCTGCTCGGTCCGGCCCGGCAGCCGCGTATCGAGCACGACCGAGCGTGGTACGTGCTGCGCCATACGCACCGGAACAAATTGATCCCGAGCAAATGGGCGTCGCGCGGCAATCCATCTGGGCACCGGAAGCCCCGGGGGCATGGAGCGCCCCGCCCCGCCACGCGGGGAGCTTGTCGAGCCGGTTCGATATAGAGTTCTTCCGAACTCAAACCGGTTTCATCCCAGGGGGTCGTTCGTGGTTCATGCCATTCTTGCCCTCCTCGTCTGCCAGCTGCTGGGCGAGGTCATCGTGCGTGCTACCGGTATACCGATTCCCGGTCCGGTGCTTGGCACCTTCTTCATGCTTGGGGCCCTGGCCGCCCTGCGCGAGGTGCCGGAGGCGCTGAATGCCGTCGCCGGGGTGTTGCTGTCCCATCTGTCCCTGTTGTTCGTCCCCGCGGGTGTCGGGGTCATGCTGCACGTGGCGCGCATCCGGACCGAATGGCTGCCTCTGCTGGCCGCGCTGTTCGTGTCCACGGCGCTGACCATTGCCGTGACGGCACTGGTGTTCTTCTGGGTGATGCGGCGCATGGGGCTGCACGAGCCGGAGCAGCGTTCGTGAACGGGATGCCGGATGCCACCGACAACCTCGACCTGCTCTGGGTCTACCTGCAGCAGGAGCCGCTGCTGTGGCTGACCGCGACCCTCGGGGCCTACGCGATCGGACACTCTCTGCACCGGGCGGCCGGCGGCTCACCGCTGGTCAATTCGGTGGCGGTGGCCATCGCGGTACTGGTTGCCCTGCTGGTGGTCACCGGAACCAGTTATGCCACCTATTTCGACGGTGCGCAGTTCGTGCATTTCCTGCTGGGGCCTGCAACGGTGCTCCTCGCGGTACCCCTGTATCGGAATTTCAACCGAGTGCGGCGCCTGCTGGTCCCGATGCTGGCAGCGCTCTTTGTCGGCTCGATCACGGCAGTGGTCTCGGCCGTCGCGGTTGCGGCCGCGCTGGGCGCCAGCCCGGAGACGCTGCGGTCCCTCGCTCCCAAGTCGGCAACCACACCGATCGCGATGGGGATTGCCGAGGGGATCGGCGGTCTGGCGTCGCTGACCGCGACACTGGTCATCATCACCGGCATTATCGGGGCGATGATTGTCACGCCGCTGCTGAACCTGCTGAGGGTCACGGATTGGGCCGCACGGGGCTTCGCGGTCGGAGTCGCCTCCCACGGGATCGGCGCGGCCCGCGCTTTCCAGGTGAACCAGATTGCCGGAACCTTTGCCGGGATCGCGATGGCGCTGAACGCGCTGCTCACAGCCATCCTCGTGCCGCTGCTGGTCGGCTGGATCTGAATGGCCCTCGGCCTTTGCGTGATCGGCAGTGACGCTCCGCAGGGAATCCGCTCGTGCGCAACGACCCCTGCACGGCCCTCCCTTGTGGGAGGCGAGCCCTCTCGGCGACTGAATGTCCTCCCCTGCATGGCCGGCAGAGGGGAAGGAGGCCCGACTCGACGAGGGTTGGATCGTTTCTCCCGGCGGTGCACCATGGCGCCTGAATTCGAGCCATGGAGAGTGAAATGAGCGAGCAGGGCATCTTCTTCGAACGTGACCCGTCACCGGCGAAGCTGGAGGTGATCGGCGTGCCCGGGTGGCCGCGGTGGCGCAAGGAAGTCTCGACCTTCCACTGGACCTACGACCGCACCGAAATCTGCTATCTGCTGCGCGGCCGTGTCACCGTGACCCCGGACGGAGGTGAGCCCCAGACCTTCGAGCGCGGCGACCTGATCACCTTTCCGGCCGGCATGTCCTGCACCTGGGAGATCCTCAAGGACGTGGAGAAGCAGTACAACTACCTGGACTGATGCCGCACGGCCGCTTGGTTGGCCGCGCGGCCGCGGGCATCAGCCGGGTGCTTGCCCCGGGCACGCCGGGCCGCTCATCCTGCACTTGTCCCGCATCCATGTTTGCGCCCGGCCGTGTTGCCTGGACACCGGACTTCATGGCGTGTCCCGCTATGAGCCGTATTCAAGCACCTCGGCAATCCGTGTGGCCCGCTCCGCGTCCATGCCTTCGACCTGTGCGAGGGCATCGGCGTCGGCGGCCAGGGCTGCGCGGGCGCTGCCGAAATGGCGCAACAGGGCCTCGGCCCGGTCGGCGTCCACGCCGGGCAGGCTGGCCAGCAGGTAGAGCTGCGCGTCCCGCCGGATCGCCGGCTTTCCGGGTCGTTCCGCTGTCGCGGTGCCCTCCGCCGCGGCAAGCCCCAGCAGATAGATGAGCATGCCGCTGTTGTCCGCATCGGGGCTGGGAAGCACCGTGACCCCGTGCGTGACCACCATCATGGCGAGGGCGCGGTGGATGTCCAGGGCCTGCTGGTGAAAGCGGGCGGTGTAGAGATCCCCCTCCACGATGTACACCACCCGTTCGTGCTGGCTGCTGAGCTTGGCCACCTTGTCCCACAGGCTGCGGTCCACGACGCTCAGGATCAGGTCCGTCGCGGATTTCCGCTCGATGATCAGGTCGCCGGGCAGGAGGTAGTCTCCCAGATCCATCTCGACGGACTCCATCGTGACGCCCGGCAGGCCCTCCAGACGGGTGATGATGCGGCCTCTTTCGCGCGTGTCGACGCGGATGTGCAATGCGGGTGCGTTCATTTCTGCTCCTGTGCCTGTCTGGGAGTGCAATGTGGGAGTGCACAGAGGTAGCACAGACGGGAAGCGGCTAACACCGAGGGCTTGTGTGGGCACCGGGTGGGATCGCGTGCAGACGGCACCGGGTTCCGAACGCGGTATTCCTACCCGAGGCAGCCGGGTTTATACTCACGGCTGTCACCCGCGCACCGTTTCACCATCCTGCGCGCCATTCGGGGGCATCCGGACTACATCCATCCCATGAACCCTTCATCTTTCCGACCGGAGGTTCCGATGCGCCTCGAGGTGGGCTGCATGATCGAGATGCAATGCGCGCAGCCGACGCCGCTGCTGCTGTTGCTGCGGCCGCGCAGCGGTGCGCGCCAGTGGATCGCGCGGGAGAGCTATTCCCTGACCCCCCAGGTGCCGGCAACCGAACATGTTGATGTGTTTGGAAATCTTTGCCAGCGTCTCGTCGCGCCGGTGGGCTCCTTCCGGATCGAGAGCCGTTCGGAGGTCATCGTGTCCCCTTGGGAGGATGCTGGCCATGGGGCGGCATACGTGCCGGTCGAGGCATTGCCCGACGATGTTCTCGCGTACCTGATACCGAGCCGTTTCTGCGAATCGGACCGGCTCGGCTCGCTGGCGAACGAGATCACCTGGGGGCAGGCGCCAGGCTATGATCAGGTTGCCGCCATCAGCCGCTGGGTGCATTCCCGGCTTCGGTACCTGCCGGAATCGGACCCGATGCCCATCTCCGCCTCCGAGGCGCTGGAGCGGGGCGAGGGCGTATGCCGGGATTTCGCGCACCTCGGCATCGCTCTGTGCCGCAGCATGTCCATTCCCGCACGCATGGTGGCGGGTTACCTGCAAGATCTGGAGCCGATGGACCTGCATGCCTGGTTCGAGGCATTTGTCGGTGGTCGCTGGTATACATTCGACCCCACGCATCCGGATCAGAACAAGGCCCGGGTGACGCTGGCGCTGGGACGCGATGCCGCGGATGCGCCCGTCTTCAACCAGTTCGGTCCGCCGGTCACGCCGTCCGAGATGCGCGTCTTCGTGCGGGAAATCGCTAGCTGATTCCCAGGTGCCCGCGGCACCCGTCGGTCTGCCCGCATGGCCCACGAGCGCTGCGGCATGGTAGGATTCAACAATCCGGCTGGGGTTTCTGGGCACCTGTTGCCAGGCTGCGGGGCGGAGCGTGGGTTCGTCTGCGCCACTGCCGCGCCTTCAGCTGCGCGTCGTGGCCCGGGCATGCCGAAACCGGTATCATCGCGCGTCGCGCCCTGTCGGATCCGTCGGGCCAGGGCGGGGTCCGAACGGATGGACGGTCTTCGCAGCCGCAGTAGAGACCCCGGTGGGGCCAGCTTTTCCACGGGCCTCGCTGGCCTCGTCGTCAGGAAATGAACTTGGATTGGTTGTTCCCATGGATGCGCCCCTGATCTCACTGCGGACATATGTTCATATCGATTCCCTGCAGCCGCAGGTCGCAGCGTATATGGCGACGGTGTCGCAGGGTTTCCTGCCCAAGCCGGGGGATTCATGCCTCTGGCTTGAGGTTGCGCCGGGCCTGGCCATCCATCGGCTGACCGATATCGCGCTGAAGGCGTCGCCGGTACACCTGGGGCAGATGGTGGTCGAACGCGCCTTTGGTTCCATGGTGATCCACCACCGCGATCAGTCCAGCGTCACCGAGGCCGCGGACGTATTGCTCGACCACATGCGGACCAATGAGTCGGCGCGGCAGAAATGCCGGGTGGCCTGGCAGGAGATCATCCGCGGGATCAATGCCGATCACGCGGTGCTCATCAACCGCCAGAACCGCAAGGGCTCCATGGTGCTTGCCGGGCAGAGCATCTTCATTCTCGAGACCGAGCCGGCCGGCTACGTGATCTACGCCGCCAACGAGGCCGAGAAGGCTTCCAATATCACCCTCTGCGAGGCGCACGCGGTCGGTGCGTTCGGGCGCCTGACGCTGGCCGGTCGCGAGGGGGACATCGACGCCGCGGCGCAAGCTGCGATTGCCGCGGTGGAGCGGCTGAACCGCAACGCCACCTGAACGGCAACACTCCCCCATGGAGTTCTTTGCTCTCGCCAGCCTTCAGACCGACCCGGAAACCCTGCAGCGTGAGCTCGGCGTCGCGGATCTCGCCCGCTGGTGTGCATCGATCGACTCCGTGCTGGAACACGCTGGAGAGCGGGGCCGAATCTACTGCGTCTGGGGCGAATTCGCGGTATACAGGGAAGCAATCCGCGGTGGCGTGCGCTTCAGCCTGCCCGGCTGTCCCAACGCGCTGGCCTGGACCATCACCACCGGCCTGCCACCGGAGCCCGAGGCAGTGGTGATCCACTGCACCATCAACCGCCGCGAGCACGACCCGGATTTCATCGAGACCATCGAGGCTTTCGTGGACGACTGGCGCCGGGGATTGGAGTCGGGACTGACCGATCCGGTGACCTGAGTACGGGATGACCGGCTCCCATGGAAACCGTCGGCGGCGTCCTCCGCGCATTCATCCCCGTAGGAGCGACCTCCGGTCGCGATCCCATGCCTGGGGGCGATTCCATGCCTGGGGACGATCCCATGCCTGGTCGCGAATTCCACACCTGATCGCGGCCGGAGGCCGCTCCTACGTCATTCCTTGCCTTCTG
>PUOZ01000219.1 GCA_003553165.1 Thioalkalivibrio sp. | reverse complement strand
TGCACTACGGCAGCGTCGGGTAACGGCGCCGACGGCCGTGTTGGTGGGGATTTCTTACCACGAAGAGCACGAAGGTTTTGAGGGGTCTGTGTATTAGCACTTCAGGCCTGCAGGTGGTCGCCGTTCGGTCGCCGAGAGGGCTCGCCTCCCACAAGGGGTTGGGGCTGGTTCAAGGGATGCCCTGTGGGAGGCCAGCCTCTGGGCGACGGTTTTTCGCCTTTCGGTCGCCGAGGGGGCTCGCCTCCCACAAGGGACGGTTATGCGCGGGAGCGAATTCGCTGCGGAGCTTCCGTGATCATCAGGTGGCGCCTTGGATGGCAATCCACGTACCAGGACCGTGCCCCCATTCCAGGAACCTTTGTGCTCTTCGTGGTGAAAAAACGAAACGGCCGAAGCCGTCAGCGCCGGTACGGGTCCGGGGCGCCTGGCGGCGGGGGCCGGAAGCGCTTGTAGGCCCAGTTGTACTGCTCCGGGCATTGGCGGACCAGGGCCTCGACCAGGCGGTTGATCTCGGCGGTGGCGCGCCGGGGGTCGGGATCGGCGATCTCGGGGCCAGCCTCGAGTTCGTGGTAGCGGAACCCGCGCCCACGCGGCAGGCGCTCGGCGAAGGCGAACACCACGCGGTCTTCGCGTCCGCGCAGCAGGCGCGGCAGCAGGGTCATGGTCAGCGCGGGATGACCGAAGAAGGGCGCGAACTCGCCGGTGGCGCGCCGCGGACTCTGATCGGGCAGCATACCGATCATCTCCCCGCGGTCGCGGGCGGCCTGGAGTCTACGCAGGCCCTCGCGCGTGGCCGGGGCCAGCTGCGCCCCGGTGGACGCCCGCGCGTCGCGAATCCAGCGGTCGAGCGCGGGGATGCGCAGCGGGCTGTACAGGCTGGTTATCGAGCCATAGGTCGCGACATGCAGGCCGGCAAACTCCCAGGAACCGAGATGCGGCGCGACCAGGAACAGCGCCTGTCCCTCGGGACGTCTGCCTGCCGGGTCGCAGAGGGCAGGATAGGCCGCGAGGGAACGCAGGCGGTCCGGGCCCGCGCGCCACAGCCAGGGCGCCTCGGTCAGCGCCTTGCCCATCTCCATCAACGAACGGCGCACGACGCTGCGGCGCCAGCTGCGGCTGTGTTCGGGAAAACAGAGTTCGACGTTGATCCGGGCGATCCGGGCCATGCGCGTGGGCAGCAGCCAGCCCAGCCAGCCCAGAGCCCCGCCGAGCGCGTGGTTCACCGGCAGTGGGAGCGTCGCCAGCAGGCGCAGCAGTGCTCCCAGCAAGCGATCCCGCAACCGACCCGTCCTGCCCACTTTCACCACGCACCCAGGGTGAACCTGCGGGCGAGGGAGGCTTTGGCCACCACTCGGCAGCAGGGCGACCGCCCGGAGCCTGTCAGAAGATCCGCGGCGGCGGAATGCGTTGCTGCCTGCGCGGCGGGCTCCCTGGTCGGCTCGATATGCGGGGACCGTGCGGGAGTCATGGCGCAGCGTCCGCGTCCGGCAGGCCGCCTTCGCGCATCAGCGGTCCGAGCGTGGTCCGCAGGTTGCGGAACAGGCGCGGATGCAGCGCCTCCTCGCGCGCCAGCAGCGCCTTCATGTGTTCCCGCTGGGTGGGCTTGGAGAAGCAGGCGGGGCAGTTGTCCAGGATCACCGGGAGTTCCGCCGCCGCTGCGAAGTCGCGGGTCTGGCGTTCGCGCACGTAAGCCAGGGGGCGAATCACGCGCAGGTCGCCCGCATCGATGCGGTAGTGGGCCTTCATCGTGCGCAGCTGGCCGCCATGGAAGGCGCTCATCAGGAAGCTCTCGGCGAGATCGTCGAGATGCTGCCCCAGGGCAATCACGTTGTAGCCGTGTTCGCGCGCGGTGCGGTAGATGAGCCCGCGTTTCATGCGCGAGCAGAAGGCGCAGAAGGAGTCCTTGCCCATGTGTGTGGCCGCGAGCTCGGCGATGGGCTCGGAGACGAAGAAATGGGGAATCCGATGCGCGCCCAGATAGTCGCGCAGGCGCCCCGGCTCGAAGCCCTCGATCTCGGGGTCGATGGTCACCGCGCCGACCTCGAACCGCACCGGCGCGCGCCGGGCGAGATCCTGCAAGAGCCAGAGCAGCGTCAGCGAATCCTTGCCGCCGGAAAGCCCGACCAGGATGCGGTCGCCGGCGCGGATCATGTCGAAGTCGGCGATCGCCTTGCCGGCCAGGCGGCGGATCGACGCAGGTACGCGGGGCATATTCATGGAGCGGGAACATACCCGGAAACACACCGCCGCCGCCATACGCCGGCACGCGCCGGCTTTTCAGGCGTGCGGGTTTTGGCCACACTGCCGAGCACCACCCAGCGAGGCAACGCCGTAATGGATGCTCTGTACCCACCGATCGAAGCCAGCCGAACCGGCAGCCTGGACGTCGGCGACGGCCACGTGCTGCATTGGGAGGAATCCGGAAACCCCGATGGCCTGCCCGCGGTGTTCCTGCACGGCGGACCCGGGTCCGGCTGCGAGCCCTGGCACCGACGCTTCTTCGATCCGGCACGCTACCGGATCGTGCTGTTCGACCAGCGCGGGGCGGGCCGCTCGACCCCGCATGCCGGACTCGAGGCGAACACCACGCCGCACCTGATCGCCGACATCGAGCGGTTGCGCACGACCCTCGGGGTGGAGCGCTGGGTGGTCTTCGGGGGCTCCTGGGGCTCGACGCTGGGCCTGGCCTATGCCGAGGCCCACCCGGAGCGCGTGCTCGGGCTGGTTCTGCGCGGCATCTTCCTGTGCCGCCCCCGGGACATCCAGTGGTTCTACCAGTCCGGCGCAGACCGGCTCTTCCCGGAGGCCTGGGCGGAATACCGCGCGGCGATCCCCGCGGCGGAGCACGGCGACATGGTTCGGGCCTTCCACCGCAGGCTGACCGATCCCGATCGCGCCGTGCGCGAGGCCGCGGCCCGGGCCTGGTCGGTCTGGGAAGGGCGCACCTCCTGCCTGCGTCCCAACCCTGGCGTGCTGGCCCACTTCGCGGAACCCGCGGTGGCGGTCAGCCTGGCACGGATCGAGTGCCATTACTTCGTCCACGACTGCTTTATGGAGCCGGATCAGCTGCTGCGCGACGCCGGGCGGATCGCCGGGATCCCCGGCTTCATCGTGCACGGCCGGTACGACGTCGTCTGCCCGGTGGAGCAGGCGCTGGCACTGCACCAGGCGTGGCCGCGCGCAGAACTCCAGATCGTCCCCGACGCCGGGCACTCCGCGGCCGAGCCGGGGATCGCGCAACGCCTGGTCGCCGCAACCGACGCACTGGCGGTGCGGCAGGGATGATCGCGCTGATCCAGCGGGTGTCGGAGGCCAGCGTGCGGATCGACGGCGAAGTCGTTGGCGCGATCGGCCCCGGCCTGGTCGCGCTGGTCGCGGTGGAGGCCACGGACACGCCGCGGGCCGTGGCGCGCACGCTCGAGCGGCTGCTGGGCTACCGGGTGTTTCCCGATGACCAGGGACGGATGAACCTGAGCCTGCGCGAGACCGGCGGCGGGCTGCTGCTGGTGCCGCAGTTCACGCTCGCGGCGGACACCCAGAAGGGCATGCGCCCCAGCTTCAGCGGCGCGGCAAGCCCGGAACAGGGGGCCGCGCTGTTCGAACTGCTGCTGACCCAGGCGCAGTCCGCACACCCCATCGTGGCGAGCGGACGTTTCGGCGCCGACATGCAGGTCGGGCTGGTCAACGACGGACCCGTGACTTTCTGGCTCCAGTCCCGCCCCTGACGGTAAGGGGGGCCCGACCGACACGGCGGAACGACCGGGCAAGCAATCGTGCGCCGCCTTGCATTGGCAGCTGTACCCTTCGTTTTTATACCACCGAGGCTGGCGGGGTCCCGGGACGGCGAATACCCGAGCGGCGCAGCCCCCCTTTAGAGACTTCACAGATATTCTGGTGATATAAGTGGGGCAAGCCATGCCTGTTGCGCCGTTTCGCATCCCTTGGCGCAGCAGGCTCCGGCCGGATTCCAGGACGGCACCTGTGCTGCCCGGGAGTCCGCCGGGCCAATCCCGGGGCGGTTCGCCGGCGCTGTCAGCCGGCCGGGAACTAGCGGGACGGGGGTTTACCCGGCCCCATAAAACAAAATGGGCCGAGCCGCGAGCCCGGCCCGAACGAGGAGAAACGACTATGAACCACAAACTGACTCGCTGGATGATCGTGGTGGCGACCGCGCTTGCGCTCACCGCGACCGGCGCCATGGCACAGGATCGCTCCGGCTGGCCGCGCACACTGACCATCGGTACGGCAAGCGTCGGCGGTGTGTACTTCGTCTACGGCAACGGGCTCGCCAGCTTCATCGGCGAGTCGCTCGGCGTGAATTCCAGCGGCGAGATCACCGGCGGCCCGACGCAGAACGCCACACTGGTACAGATGAAGGAGCACGACATCGGCCTGGTGACCATGGGCCCGATGTACGAGGCCTGGACCGGCCGGAGCGAACTGGCCCCTGGCATGCCGCACAACGACGTGCGGGCGCTGTTCCCGATGTACGAAACCCCGCTCCATGGCATCGCGCTGCGCCGCTCCAACATCCAGTCGGTGGCCGACCTGCAGGGCAAGCGCGTGAGCGTGGGTCCCGCGGGCGGCACTGCGGCCACCTACTGGCCGCGGTTCTTCGAAACGCTGGACGTGACAGCGCGCCCATCGTTCAGCGGGGCTTCCGACGCCGCCAGCCAGCTGAAGGACGGCCTGATCGACGCCTTCGCGTTTGCGGCCGGTGTGCCGATCGGCGCGTTCTCGCAGCTCGCGGCCGAAACCGACGTGCGGACCTTTGGATTCACGCCGGAAGAACACGCCAAGATCCTCGAGAATTTCCCCGAGGTCGCGGCGTATACCATCCCGGCAGGCACCTACTCGGGACAGACACAGGATGACGCCACGGTGGCACTGTGGAACTTCGCGGTGGTTCATAGCGACATGCCGGAGAGTTTGGCCTACGAGATCACCAAGCTGGTGCTCGAAAACAACGAGCGGATGGTCCAGATCCATTCAGCGGCCAGGGCCACCTTGGCCGAGAACTGGGTCAACAACAGCTTCCTGCCCTTCCACCCCGGTGCGGTGCGCTACTTCGAGGAACAGGGAATCACGATTCCCGACGAACTCAAAGGCTGACGCAACCGCGCGTCTGACGGACCGGGCCAGAGACTGCAGCAACTGCAGCTCTGGCCTGGTTCTCCTGCGTTGACGAAAAACATTCGGAAGGGGGTCCGATGGCCACCGACGCACCCCGGGGTCCCGCATCCGGCGATCCCGCACCTCGTGACACCGCACAGGAGCCGACCATACCGGTCGTGGCACAGGCCACCGGATCCGTCGACGCCGAGGTCGTAACCGCCAACCAGCGCGTCTTCGTCGGGATTCTCGGAATCCTGTTCGCAACCGCCTGCGTCCTCTACACCGCCTTCCACATCGGGGTGATGAACCTCTACCCGTTGGAGACCTGGGTCTACCGACTGATCCACGTATCCGGGGGCCTCGCGCTGGGCTTCATCTTCTTTTCCGCGCGCGCCTTCCCGCCAGAGGGCAGCGGCGAGCGCCCCTTCACAAAGTTGGAATGGATGCTGCTGCTGCCCGCGGCTGTCGCGATTTTCACCGCGCTGCTGCAGATCACCTGGGTGATGCTGAACGACTTCACCCCCCTGGAGATCAGCTGGGCGGTCCTTAACGACAGCCGGGTGCGCACCGGTGCCCCGAAGGACCAGATGCTCATGACCTTCGGGTATCCGATCATCCTCGGCACGGTGCTCGCGATCCTGGCTTCCTGGACCTCCCCGGTACGCGAACGCAGCCGCCTGCCGATGCCGGACCTGCTGCTCGCGGTGGCCGCAATCGCCGTGGGCCTGTACATCATCTCGCACGCCGAGTTCCTGCGCTTTCGCGCGAGCGTCTTCCCGCACCCGAACGACATGTATGCCTCGATCGCGGGCATCCTGCTGATCCTGGAAATGACGCGGCGGCTGGCCGGCCTGCCGCTGGTGATCATCGTCGCGATCTTCATCGCCTACGGCTTCGTCGGTCCGTGGCTGCCCGGCGTGCTCGAGCATCGCGGCTACGCGCCCGCCCGCTTCTTCGCCTTCATCTACACCGACAATGGCATCCTTGGTCCGACCACCGCGGTGTCGTCGACCTACATCATCCTGTTCATTACCTTCGCGGCCTTCCTCCAGGCAAGCCGCGTCGGCGAATACTTCGTGAACTTCGCGTTTGCCGCGGCCGGCGGCGCGCGCGGGGGCCCGGCCAAGGTGGCGGTCTTCTCGTCGGGCCTGATGGGAATGATCAACGGCACCTCGGCGGGCAACGTGGTGTCTACCGGGTCGCTGACGATCCCGCTGATGAAACGGGTCGGCTACCGGCCGCAGACCGCTGCGTCCGTGGAGGCGGCAGCCTCCTCCGGCGGGCAGATCCTGCCGCCGATCATGGGCGCCGGGGCCTTCATCATGGCCGAGATCACCGGCATTCCCTACACCGACATCGTGATCGCGGCCATCATTCCGGCCGCGCTGTACTTCCTGTCCGTATATTTTATGGTGGACAAGGAGGCATTGAAGCTGAACATGCGCGGCCTGCCGCGTAACGAGCTGCCCAAATTCGCGAAAATGGCGCGGCAGGTCTACCTGTTCGCCCCGATCATCATCCTGATCGGCGCCCTGTTCATGGGCTATTCGGTGATCCGCGCGGGTACGCTGGCGATGGGGGCCGCCGCGATGGTGAGCTGGCTCACGCCGTTTCGGATGGGGCCGAAGGCGATTGCCTACGCGCTGGAGATCGCCGCACGGATGTCGCTGCAATTGGTCGCGGTCTGCGCCGCGGCCGGCATCATCGTGGGTGTGATCGCGCTGACGGGTGTCGGCGTGCGCTTCTCCTCGCTGCTGCTCGCCGTCGCCGGCACGAGCCAGCTCCTCGCGCTGTTCTTTGCGATGCTGGTGGCGATCATCCTGGGCATGGGCATGCCCACCACCGCCGCCT
>PUOZ01000008.1 GCA_003553165.1 Thioalkalivibrio sp. | reverse complement strand
TGCCGCCCACGGACGAATCGACCTGCGAGAGCAGGGTGGTCGGCACCTGGATGAAATCGATGCCGCGCTGGTAGATCGCCGCGGCGAACCCGGCGATGTCGCCGACCACGCCTCCCCCGAATGCGATCAGGGTGCTGCCGCGGTCCAGGCGGGCCTCGAGCATCCGCGTCAGGATGGATTCCACCGTCGCAAGCGTCTTGAACTGCTCGCCGTCCGGGAGGTTCATCCACGTCACGGGCTGCCCGTCGAGCAGCGCGCGCAGGCGCTCGCCGTGCAGCGGCGCCACCGTTTCATTGCTGACCACGAACAGGCGCTGCCCATGCCAATAGGGCTGCAACAGCTCGGGACGGTCCAGCAGGCCGCTGCCGATGTGGATCGGATAGCTTCGCGTGCCGAGTTCGACGTTGAGGGTCTTCATCCGCGGCATGATAACGTGACCGCCCGGGCATGCGTAGACAGGCTCCTGGGTTTTTCTTTGCATTGCTTTGATCTATCATTGGGAGTTCTGCCCCGGCAGGCGAACGATCCTGCGTGCCCAGGATTCGATACCAAGATCATTTACGGAGAAGATATGCCCCACGTTCGAGTACGCGAAAACGAGCCCTTCGAAGTCGCCCTGCGCCGCTTCAAGCGCACCTGTGAAAAGGCCGGTGTGGTCTCCGAGGTGCGCCGCCGCGAGTACTATGAAAAGCCGACGACCGAGCGCAAGCGCAAGGCAGCGGCGGCCGTCAAGCGTCAGCTCAAGCGCAATTCCAGGGACATCACCCGCCGCGTGCGGATGTATTGACCCCCCGCCCCAGGCACGCCCCATGGTATTGAAGACCCGCATCGCGGAAGCGGTGAAGGATGCGATGCGCGCACGCGACCGCGAGCGCCTCGGTACCCTGCGGCTGATCCAGTCCGAAATCAAGCAGTTCGAGGTCGACGAGCGCCGCGAACCGGACGATGCGGTCATCCTCGCCATCCTGAACCGGATGCTGAAACAGCGCCGGGACTCCATCGAGCAGTACCGCAAGGGACAGCGCGAGGATCTCGCCAGCCGCGAAGAAGCCGAGGTCGCGATCATTCGGGAGTACATGCCCGAGCCGCTGGGCGCGGACGCCGTGGCAGCGCTGATCGAGACCGCCGTCCAGGAAACGGGTGCCGCCGGCCCGAAGGACATGGGGCAGGTCATGGCGGTCCTGAAGCCCAGACTGAGCGGGAGGGCCGACATGGCGGAAGTCAGCCGGGCGGTTCGGGAAGTGCTCGCCCAGCGCGCCGGCGGCTGAACGGAGTCGTTGCACCCGGCCCGACTTTCATGGTCACACCCGTGTCCATTTGCGCGGCTCCCGGAGCCGGGTAATGGTCGCCAGACCCGTTCCGAGGATGAAGATGACGACACCGCTGGCCAATGATCGATTCCTGCGCGCCCTGCTGCGCGAACCCGTGGACCGCACGCCGATCTGGATCATGCGCCAGGCCGGGCGCTACCTGCCGGAGTACCGCGCGAGCCGGGCGCGGGCCGGCAGTTTCCTGGATCTCTGCCAGAATCCGGAGCTGGCGTGTGAAGTGACCATGCAGCCGCTGGCGCGCTTTCCGCTGGATGCGGCGATCCTGTTCTCGGACATTCTCACCGTGCCCGACGCGATGGGCCTCGGCCTGTATTTCGAGACCGGGGAGGGGCCGCGTTTCCGCGATCCGGTGCGTTCGCTGGCGGACATCGAGCGCCTGCCGATCCCCGACCCCGAGCAGGAACTGCGTTACGTGATGGACGCGGTGCGCCTGATCCGGCGCGAGCTGCAGGGCCGCGTGCCGCTGATCGGCTTCGCCGGCAGCCCCTGGACCCTGGCGACCTACATGGTGGAGGGCGCGACCTCGCGCGACTTCGCCGAGACCAAGCGCCTGCTCTACGGGGAGCCGCAGGCGATGCACGCCCTGTTGCAGAAGGTCTCCGCGGCGGTGGCGAGCTACCTCAACGCCCAGATCCAGGCCGGCGCCCAGGCAGTGATGATCTTCGATACCTGGGGCGGCTCGCTCTCGCCCCGGCTCTACCGCGAGTTTTCGCTGGCCTACATGCAGCGCATCGTCGATGAGCTGACCCGGGAGCACGAGGGGCGGCGTGTGCCGGTGATCCTGTTCACCAAGGGCGGCGGATCCTGGCTCGAGTGGCAGGCGGACACGGGCGCCGATGCGCTGGGCCTCGACTGGACGATCGAGATCGCCGAGGCCGAGGCCCGGGTCGGGGACCGGGTCGCGCTGCAGGGAAACATGGACCCATCGGTGCTCTATGCCGGAGACGACGTGGTGCGGACCGAGGCACGGCGCGTGCTGGACGGCTTCAAGGGCAAGACCGGGCACGTCTTCAACCTGGGTCACGGCATCCATCCTGGCATCGACCCGGACCGGGTCGCGACACTGGTCGAGACGGTGCAGGCCTACCGCGGCAGCTGACCCGAAGCCCCTGCCTCCGGATTCTCCGCGGGCTGCCCGATTCGTCGCGAGCTATGCGGGTTGGTCGAGGGCGGCTTCGGCCGCTTTGAGCAGTTCGCGTACGCCGGCAAGGTGAAGGCGAGCCATCGGTCGGCCGTCGATGGGGGAGGGGGGAGCCTGGCGGATGCCGTCCTGAGGGAAGATCGTGAGTTCGATATCCACGCCTTCGGGCCCTCGGAACGAAAGAAACGGCGCCCGGATACCGCTGCTGCCGCCCCGATAGTGCCGCTCTCCACTCCGGCACTGGATGCCGCTGTCCGCCAGATCGATGATCACCTCTTCCACGGTCTCCGCGAAGCCGTGCAGGTTGATGACCGGCTGCGCTTCCAGGATGCCGAGCAGCAGCGGGCCTACGAGGCGCGGCTCGAGGTGTTCCAGGCGCTCCATCACCAGCACCGCGGCGCGCAGGCGGTCCACATACTCGCGGCGGCTTTCCGGGTCCGAGAACAGCCGGTTGCGTTCCAGCACCGCGGTTTCAACCTCTGTGTTGGTGGGCAGGTCGGGCCGCCCCGCCATCCCGAGATGGTCGGCGGCCTTGCGCTTGGCCAGGCCGTAGTCGCGGACGCCTTCCTCGAGAATGATGCGTGCCGCCTCCTCGGCAAGGCGCTGGCGGGTTCTGGATTCGGATATCGCCATCGGATCGGCTCAGAAGATGAATTCGGGTTGTGCGTCACGCCTTCCGCCGGCACCGTCATCGTCCGTCGCCGAAGGGACCCGGGTACTGCGCTCGGGAATCTGCTCGGGCAGTAGCCATTCCCGACGGCCGCGCGGGTCGTCGTCGGTGGTGCGCTCCCCGGTGTCCGGCAGCAGCGCGATCTCGACCAGGTCTTCCGGCCGCGGTACCGGCGCCTCCGGTGTGCCGGCAAGGACCCGTTGCATGAAGCCCATCCAGATCGGAAGGGCCGCGCGGCCGCCCGTCTCCCGCGATCCCATTTCGCGGTTGTCATCAAAGCCGATCCAGGCGGTGGCCGCGAGTTCGGCATTGAACCCGGCGAACCAGGCGTCGCGGTAGGAGTTGGTGGTGCCGGTCTTGCCGGCGAGGTCCCCGCGGCCGAGTTCCATTGCCCGGCGACCGGTGCCGGAACGAATCACGCCACCCAGCATCTGGCTCATCTGCCAGGCGACGCCGGGCTCCAGTGTGGGCACCGGGTCGGCATACTGCAGCGGTCCGCGGGCAGTGGCCAGTTGCAGGGTCTGGCCGGCCGGGCTGGTGCAGGGCTCGGGGCAGGTCCGGGCCGTGGGCGCCTGGTACAGCAGGGTTCCGTCCACCTCCTCGATGCGCCCGATCAGCCAGGGGGTGGTCAGGCGTCCGCCGTTGGCGAACACCACGTAGGCATTGTTCAGTTCGACCGGTGTGAGGGTGCCCGTGCCCAGCGCCATCGACAGGTTGCGCGGGTGTTGCGCAAGGTTCAGGCCGAAACGGCCCAGGTCGTCATGCGTCTGGTTCACGCCGATGCTGTTCAATAGCCGGATCGAGGCCAGATTGCGTGAATTGGCCAGGGCCTCGCGCATGGTCGTGGCGCCGCGGAAGCTGCGCGAATAGTTCTCCGGCCGCCATTCCGCCCCCAGTGCGGGGTCGCTGAAGACCAGCGGTGCGTCGACCAGGGTGCTGGCCGGGGTCATGCCATCCTGCAGGGCAAGCGCGTAGATCAGGGGCTTGAAGGCGGAGCCGGGCTGCCGCTCGGCCTGCAGGGCCCGGTCGAACCGGTTGTCGAAGAAGTCGAAGCCTCCAGCCAAAGCCAGGATTGCACCGTCCTCAGGCGCCTGCGCGATCAGTGCCCCCGCCACCTCGGGCATCTGGCTGAGGCGCCAGCCGCCATCCGTGGTCGGTTGGATGCGCACCACGTCGCCTCGCTTGAGCCAGTCGGAGATCCGTGTCTGGGCTGGACGCGCCCAGGCGAGGTCGTCGTTTCCAAGGCGTTTCTCTCCCAGCCCGGCCGTATCGACAACGATGCCATTCTCATCCGATTCCAGGACCAGGGCCGGGAACAGCATGCGGCCGCGGACTCCAATGCCGATCAGCGCCTGTCGGCGGTCTTCCGGGCTGCGGACGACGGCCTCGTCCAGCGACAGTTCGGGGCCACGGTAGCCGTGGCGCTGGTCATGCTCCAGCAAGCCGTCGCGCAGGGCGGCATTCGCGGCCTCCTGGGCCGCGGCATCGATGGTCGTGAAGACGCGCAGGCCGCGGACGTAGGCGTCTTCGCCCCAGAGGTTGAACACGATCTGGCGCGCGGCCTCAGCGACCCAGTGGGCATCGACCTCGGGAGCGCTGACATGCAAGCGGGAGAGTACCGGGCGGGCCACGGCGGAGGCGTGCTCCTCAGGGGATATCAGGCCGAGTTCGAGCATGCGCCGCAGCACGTAGTTGCGCCGGTTCTGCGCCCGTTCCGGGCTGGTGACCGGATTGGTGGTCGAGGGTGCCTTGGGAAGAGCGGCCAGGATGGCCATCTGGTCCAGTTCGAGTTCGTCCAGGCTGCGGCCGAAATAGACCCGGGCCGCCGCCGCGATGCCGTATGCGCGCTGCCCCAGGTAGATCTTGTTCAGGTACAGTTCGAGAATTTGTTCCTTGGACAGTTCCCGTTCGATCTGCAGCGCGAGGAAGATCTCGCGGATCTTGCGCTCATAGGTGCGTTCGCGGGTCAGGAAGAAGTTGCGGGCAAGCTGCATGGTGATGGTGCTGCCGCCCTGGGTGCGCTCGCCGGTGCTGAACAGGTTGATGCCGGCGCGAAGCAGGCCCACCGGATCGACTCCGCGGTGCCGGAAGAACCGCTCGTCTTCCGCCGCCACGAAGGCCTGCAGCAGCTGCTCGGGCATCTCCGCGATGGGTACCGGCTCGCGCCGCTGTTCCGCGAATTCCCCGATCAACCGTCGATCGTGGGTATAGACCTGAAGTGGTGTCTGCAAACGGACTTCGCGCAGCGAGTCCACGGGGGGAAGCCCGGGAGCGTAGTAGAAATACAGGCCGAGCAGGACTGCGACTGCTGCCATGCCCGCGCCTAGGGCGAGGGATAACAGGGCGAGAATGAGGCGGACGAGCAGGGGCATGGCTTGGCAGTTTCTTTAGGAGTAGGGAATGATTTGGAAGGAAAGCGACTTGCAGCTACCTGTTCACGCGGACTATGATCAATGGTAAATGCGTGTAAATGCTTGGTTGCGGTTGTAGTATAAGCGCTGCAGCACGCGAACATCAGGGGGGCAGTGTGCTAGGTCTGGGGAAAAAGCACCACGCTTTGCTCGGAGTGGATTTCAGTGCCGCCGCCATCAAGGTGTTGGAACTGGGGCGCAGCGGCAGCAGTTACCGAGTCGAGTCGTTCGCCGTGGAACCGTTGCCCGACGGTGCGGTGGTCGACAAGGAATGCCGTGACGCCGGGGCGATCGGCGCCGCTCTGGAGCGGGCGGTCAAACGCTCCGGTACGCGCCTGAAGCACTGCGCGATGGCGGTGCCGTCCTCGACGATCATCACCCGCACGCTGCGGCTTTCAAGCAAGTTGAGCGAGGCCGAACTCGAGGGCCAGGTCTCGGTCGAGGCCGACCAGTACATCCCCTACAACATCGAGGACGTGAGCATTGATTTCCAGGTTCTCGGCCAAAATGCCGCGAACCCCGAACTCATCGATGTCCTGGTCGTGGCGTCGCGCAGGGAGCACGTGGAATCGCGGATCGCCATCGCCGAGGCCGCGCGGCTCACCCCAGAGGTGGTCGATGTCGAGGCCTATGCGGTTGACCACGCGACCCGCCTGCTGTTGGAGCAATTGCCCGATCGCGAGGCCAAGCCCATCGTCGCCGTGGTCGATGTCGGTTCGCAGGTGACCAGCGTCTACGTGATGAGCCAGGACCAGGGGGTCATCTACACGCGCGAGCAGGATTTCGGCGGCCGTCTCCTCACCGAGGAGATCATGCGCCGGTACGACATGGACATGCAACAGGCGGGCAACGCCAAGATCCACGGCGAGTTGCCCCCGGATTACGCGGCGTCTGTGCTTGAACCCTTCAAGCAGAACATGATGGATCAGGTGCAGCGGTTGTTGCAGTACTTCTACGTGACGCGTCCCCAGGACACGATCGACCAGATCTTTCTCGGCGGCGGTTGTGCCGCCATCGCCGGCATCGACGAGATGCTCGAGGATGTCACCGGGACACCGGTGATGATCGCGAACCCGTTTCGGGGTATGCCGTTGGCGCGTCGGGTGAACCAGCAGCGGTTTCTGAATGACGCGCCGGCCACCCTGACGGCCTGCGGGCTGGCCATGCGGGGGTTCTCCGGATGATCTACATCAACCTTTTGCCGTGGCGCGCACAGCGTCGCGCCCAACGACAGAAACAGTTTTTTGTCATGGCGGGGGTGGCTGCCTTGGTCGGGGCGTCGCTGGTCCTTGCCGGCTACATCTACATGAACGGCCGTATCGAGCATCAGGAAGCCCGCAACCAGATGCTGCAGTCGGAAATCCGGGTCCTGGACCGCCAGATCGCCCGAATTCGTACGCTGGACAGTCAGCGTCAGGACCTGATCGACCGGATCGAAGTGATTCAGACGCTGCAGGCCAGCCGTCCCGAAGCCGTCCACCTGTTCGATCAGATGGTGCGCACGCTGCCCGAGGGAACCTTCTTCCGGGAAC
>PUOZ01000168.1 GCA_003553165.1 Thioalkalivibrio sp. | reverse complement strand
CCCTCGAGGCCGGACTCCTGCAGGCTCCGATGATCGTGATCTATCGGGTGGCGCCCCTCAGCTACGCCGTGTTCTCACGCCTCGTGCGCGTTCCGCACATCGCGCTGGTGAACATCGTCGCGGGGAAAAAGCTGGTCCCGGAGCGGCTGCAGGGCGCCGCCAATCCCAAGGCCCTCTGCGCCGAGGTTCTGAACTGGCTGAACCATCCGGAAGAACTGGAGCGGATCCGGGAGTCCCTGGGGCAGGTGCGCGAAAAACTGGGACCTGGCGGCGCCGATCAGCGTATCGCGGCGGCGGTCCTCGAAATGCTCGACTCCGGCCGGTTAACCACCGAACCGCACGCCGCCCACCCGTAACGCCCAAGCCACGGCCACGCCCGCCCCGACCCTCCCTCTTACGGCCATGGGGATCAATATGGGCACTGCCGCTCCCGCCAGGGGGCGCTGCGCCGGCGGGCGCGACAGGAAAACGCGAATCTCAGAATTGCATGTGGCCGCCATTGAACAGCCCGATGAGACCGATCACGATCAGGTAGATGGCAACGATGTAGTTGAGAAGGCGGGGAACGAGCAGGATCAGGATACCGGCAATCAGGGACACGATCGGGGCGAGACTCAGGGTGATGTTCATCGCGTTCAACTCCTTGTAAAAGGCAGTGACACCGGGTACGCCCGGGGTTCGGCAGGATGCCGACCGCAGACAGTATAAAGGCGTCGCCGCAACGATTCACAAACGGGCAGTCCCGAGCCCGCCGGAGCCGCCGAGCCACTCATCCGCCGCGGCCCCCGCCACTGCGCTTGCGCAGCGAGTACAGGCTGATCGAGCGCACAACCTCTCCGTAGGGAAACTCCGCCGGCGTACCGAAGCGCTTGGTCACCGTCTGGAGCACGCTGTCGATGTCCTCCGGCTCGGACGCTCCGGCCAGGCGCGCCAACGCCCGCAGGCCGCCGCACTCGACCTTGACTTCCTTGCCGTGCGGCAGGCTCTGCCCGGGCTGAGTCATCCCCAACGCGAAGACCGCCTTTTCGCGCAGCGTCATCAGGACATCTCCGCAGCGCGCGTGTCCCGCCCGCGACTGACAACTGATCGCCTCGCGCTCCGCGATCAGCACGCGCTGCGAACGGCCGCACCCGGCACACCCGAGCAGGATCGCCTTGTTGAAGTGACAGCGCTGCGCATCGTAGCCGCTGTAGATACCCTTGAACTCGTTCTCGTCCATGCGCCCTGAAATACCCAAGCCGGTTTGACCACGCCCGTGCCATTCTCGCACAGGACCGGCACGAGTCCGTCGAGGCGGCCCGAGGTCCCCTGCTCGACCTGCTAGACTCGGGATGCACAGATATGGGGAAGGCCGATCTTCCGGCGCCCCGGGCCCGCAACGCAAAGATCATCCAGCAACGGCATTCGGGAGGGACAAGCGATTGAGTAACTGGTTGCGCATCCCGCTGATCCTCAAATTGTTTCTCGGCCTGGTCCTCGTGCAGGCGGTCACGGCCCTGCTGCTGTACGCCTGGTGGCGCACGGGCTCCACCGACGCCGCCCTGACCTTCGCGGCGCTGGGGATCGCCCTCGCCCTGTTCGCGGCCCTTTGGCTGGCGTCGCTCGCCCGTGGACACAAGGCAGAGGCCCTGCTCCGCGCCGAGAACCACCTGGCCAGAGAGCGGGAACGGCACAAGCGGCTGACCGCGGAACAGCGCGTCAAGACGGTCCAGAACATGCACCGGCAGGTTCAGCGCGAAACGAACCGGATCCGAAGCCGCTCCAATGTGAAGCTGTACTCGGCTTTTGCGGGTATTGCCGGATTGGGGACGCTCCTGCTGCTGACCCAGTTCCTCTCTCTGGGGGTGCTCCTGATCAGTTCCTCCGGCGGCGCCGTGGCAGGTTACCTGCTGCGGCTGCGCCAGGAGGCGCGGCGCCGGAACCTGCCGGATGCCGAGGCCCAGCCACGCTTGATCCCCGAATCGCGCCTGCTCGAAATCCCGGATGCGCGCAGCGGCAACGCCCTGCGCGACACCAATAGCCACGAGCGCCGCCCATGAGCACTGAAGGCCAGGAACGGCTCCAAACGGCAGCGCGCCGTTTCCGCGCGCTGGCGCCGCCGGTGGACGACTGGTCGCTGCGCCTGGTCGACGACTCGGCGGAGACGCTGTCGGTACGCCGCGGCGTCGTCGAGCCCGTCCGGCTCTCACGGGATAGCGGCCTGATGATCACCGTGGTCGAGGGCCGCGGTGTCGGCTACGGGGCGACCACGGACCTTTCGGCAGCCGGCCTCCGGATGGCAACGGAGCGCGCCCGCGCCTGGGCCCGCCGCACCGCTGCCCTGCAACTGGTCGATCCGGCTCAACTCGCGCGCGTCACCGCCCACGGAACCTACCGATCCCCCCTGGAAAAACCCTGGCACAGCCTGACCACCGGGGTGAAGCTGGAGCGCCTGCTGGACCTGGCGCTGCGCATGAAGATCCACGATGCGATTGTCGATTGGTCGGCGGGGCTCGCCTATCACGACCGCGAAACCCTGCTGGTTTCCGCCAGCGGTGGCGAGATCTGGCAGCGACAGCACGTCCTCATGCCCTGGCTGCGGGCAGTTGCAAACCGTGGTACCGAGACCCAGATCCGCAGCTTCGGTCCCGATCTGGGCGGACAGGGAGGACTGGAGCGGCTCGACATCCTGGAACTGGACCAGCAGCCCGAGCGCATCGCCGGCGAGGCGCTGGCGCTCCTGGATGCTCCCGAATGCCCGAGCGGCACCATGGACCTGTTACTCATGCCGGGGCAAATGACGCTGCAGATTCACGAGAGCATCGGCCACCCGCTGGAACTCGATCGCATTCTGGGCGACGAGCGCAACTATGCGGGCACCAGTTTCGTGACCGCGGACATGTTTGGAACGTACCAATACGGCTCCGAGCTGCTCAATGTAACCTTCGATCCCGCGGTGCCCGGCGAACTCGCCTCGTACGCCTACGACGACGCCGGCACACGGGCCGAAAGGGACTGGTTGATCCGCGACGGCATCCTGCTGCGCGGCCTCGGCGGCGCGACATCCCAGGCGCGGTCCGGGTTGCCCGGAGTCGCCTGCGCGCGCGCCAGTTCCTGGAATCGCCCCCCGATCGACCGCATGGCGAATCTGAACCTGGAACCCGGGGACAGCAGCCTGGAGGAACTGATGGGTCGGATCGAACAGGGCGTCCTGATGGATACGAACCGTTCCTGGTCCATCGACGATTCCCGCAACAAGTTCCAGTTCGGCTGCGAGATGGGGTGGCGGATCGAGGGCGGTGAACGGCGGGGTCTGGTCCGGAATCCGGGCTACCGCGGCATCTCGTCCGGTTTCTGGCGCAGCCTCGCGGGGGTCGGGAATACCGCGAGTTTGCGCGTGATGGGCGTCGGCACCTGCGGCAAGGGCGAGCCCAACCAGATGATCGCGGTCGGTCACGCCTCCCCGCCGTGCCTGTTTCGGGATGTCGCCGTGTTCGGCGGTGGCGGTTCCTGATGCGTGCCATCCTGGAACGTGCTGCCGGGCACCTGCAGGAACTGTTGGATCCGGGGGAAGCGTTCACCGCCTACCTCGAGGCGGAACAGTCGGACTTCCTGCGCCTGAACGGTAACCGAGTGCGGCAGGCAGGCCATGTGTCCCAGGCCCGTCTCAAGTTGGACCTGATTCGCGGGAGCCGGCATGTCGAGGCCGCGCTGGCGCTGTCCGGGGAGCCCGACACCGATGCGGCGGCGCTGCGCTCCCTGCTCGCGGAATTGCGCAGGATCCTGCCGCTGGTGCCCGAGGATCCCTACCTCGCCTATGCGGGGGAGGCCGCCCGGAGCCACGACATCCGATCGGGCCGGCTTCCCGAGGCAGACGAGGTGCTGGCTACCCTCAGGGAAAGCGCTGCCGGCCTCGATCTGGTCGGACACTGGGCTGCGGGCCGTCTCTACCGGGGATTCGCCGGCTCCGCCGGTCAATGGCACTGGTTCCAGGCCGAGAGCTTCACCTTCGACTGGAGCCTCTACCAGCGCGCGGACAAGGCGGTGAAAGGCCGCTACGCCGGGAGCGAGTGGGATACGGACACGTTGGCGGCCCGGATCGCGGCGACGCGAAACCAGTTGGACATCATGGCCCGCCCGGCGCGGGTCCTTCCCCCAGGGGCATACCGCGTCTACCTGGCGCCCGCTGCGCTGGCCGAGATCCTTGGCGTGGTTGCGTGGCAGGGCTTTGGCCTGCGCGCGCTGCGCACGCGCCAGACACCGCTTTTGCGGCTCGCGGACCGCGCAGCCTCCCTGAATCCCTGCGTTGAACTCGTCGAACACTGCGCCGGCGGCACGGCGCCCCGCTTCGGCCCGCAGGGCTTTACGCTCCCGGAGCGGGTGCCCCTCATCGAGGCGGGGCGTTTTCGGGAATGCCTCGCCGATGCACGCTCCGGCTGCGAATACGGCGTCCCGGTGAACGCGGCGGCGGAACGGCCCGCGAGTCTGGAGATGGGTGCCGGCCATCTGGCCATGGCCGATGCCGCAGCGCTGGTCGGCGACGGCCTGCTGGTCTCGGACCTGTGGTACGGCAACCTGTCCGATCACGCCCGCTGTGCGGTCACCGGCATGACCCGTTACGCCTGTATCCGGGTCGAGGAAGGGAGAATGCTTGCGCCCGTGGAACCGATGCGCTTCGACGTCAGTCTCTACGATCTTCTCGGCGAGGGGCTGCTGGGCCTGACCCGCGAGCGGGAACTGCTGACCGACACCGGTACCTACGAACAGCGTTCCACCAGCACCGCGCTGCTCCCTGGCGCCCTCGTCGGGGATTTTCCGCTGACCCTCTGACCAACGGGCCAGGCACTGCCTCACCTGGTGATCACGTCAGCTCAGCAGGTGGTCAGGTTGGCGCGGGGGCACGCGACGCCACTGTGGGAGGCCAGCCTCTGGACGAGGGTTTTCGCCGTGAGATCGCCGAGAGGGCTCGCCTCCCACAGAGGGCTTGCCTCCCACAAGGGGCGACCATACGCAGATCGTCGAGAGGGCTCGCCTCCCACAGAGGGATTGCCTCCCACAAGGGGCGACCATACGCAGATCGTCGAGAGGGCTCGCCTCCCACAGAGGGATTCCCTCCCGCAAGGGGCGACCATACGCAGATCGTCGAGAGGGCTCGCCTCCCACAGAGGGATTGCCTCCCGCAAGGGGCGACCATACGCAGATCATCGAGAGGGCTCGCCTCCCACAGAGGGCTTGCCTCCACAGAGGGCTCGCCTCCCACAGAGGGGTCGCTTCCCCACAAGGGACGGTCATACGCGCGTGACAATCAGGTTAACGCGAGACTCAGATCCGATGGCTGGGCGCGCGTGCTTCCTGTGACAAGCCGTTGCGCATCAACATCTCCGAGGAGGAACGGAGATCCTGGCTGAACCGGATCCATATCCCGTCGGGCCAGCGCCCTGCCACCATGCCATGGACATGCCGCCCGCCACCGCGCGTGCCCGGTTCCGGGAACATGATCCCCACCGAGCGACCGGTAATCGGTCCGGCATACTCCAGGAAGGCGCCGCTGCGGCACAACTTGCGGGTCTGCACCTTGATCGGGTCGCCCACACCGGTATCCAGCCAGACATCCGCTCGAAACCAGATGCAATCTTCGTCAAATTGTTCCACTGCCACCTCCGCCGACGGACTCCCTGAGGATTCGGGTTCACGCTCTTTCTGGCGCGCGTTTCTCGCCCCTGACCGTGAAACTAGTCCACTGCAAAGGCCCAGGTAAGACAGGGGATCACCTAGGTAATATCACCCACTGTTTGCATCAACAGTAGGCGGGGCCGCTCCGGAACGTGCAGGGGCAGCTTCAGTTGCGGTCCGGCTCTCCGGGTACCGCGATCGGAGGCCCCTTCACAACAGGCGCCGAACGGGGAGCGAACACGGCCTGACCCAGGGTTTCGCGGTAATCCTTCAGGGCCCAGTGGACCGAGGGAAAGGCGATGTCATCCGTCGGAATCTCGTCGAACCGGAACAGCCCGACTTCTTGGGACTCGGGACCGGCTTCGACTGCCGGACTCTTCAGCCGGGCGCGGTAGATCAACTGCACCTGGCTGATCCGCGGAATCGAATAGATGGCCAGAAGCTGGTCGATCTCCAGATCGGCCCGCGCCTCTTCCCAGGCCTCCCGCATCGCGCCCGCCTCCGCACTTTCCCCGAGTTCCAGATAGCCGGCGGGAAGCGTCCAGTAGCCCTTGCGGGGCGGAATGGCCCGCCGGCACAGGAGAATCCGACCCTCCCAGGCGGCCACGCTGCCGACCACGATCTGGGGGTTCTCGTATTGGATGAACCCGCAGTCGTCACAGACCAGGCGCCCGCGATCGTCGCCCTCGGGAATGCGCCGTGTGAAGTTATCGGGATCGCTGCTCTTCGGATCTGGCATTGGCACCGGCACCGGTCAAGGGATGATAGGCCACAGGGGTCAGGACAGGGCCTCGACCAACCTGCGCTGGAAACCCAGCCCGGCCTCGACCTGTTCCAGGGCGATGAACTCATCCGGCTGATGCGCCTGGTCGATCGACCCGGGACCGCAGATCACGCTCGGCAGACCGGCACGCTGGAACAGGCCCGCCTCGGCCGCGAAGGGAACCCGAACGGTAGTATCCACGGCGGCCAACCGACATGCCAATTCGATGGCCGGATTGAGGTCTTCGTGTGCCAGTGGCGGGGCCTCGACCAGGAGCTCCGTGACGACGCCGCTGCCGGGACCGATGGCACGCATCTGCGGCTCGACCGCCGTCCGGCAGTGTTCCCGGAAACCTTCGAGGATGGCCTCGGGACCGTCTTCCGGGATGGAGCGGACATCCCATTCGAAGCTGCATTCACGGGAAATGATGTTGACGGCGGTACCTCCGTGCACCGTACCCACGTGGATGGTCGTGTACGGTGGTTCGAAACCGGCCGCGAAGGGGCCGTGTTCCGCACGCCGGCGGCCGAGATCATCGAGATGTGCGATCAGGCGCGCGGCGGTGGCGACCGCGCTGACGCCGCGGTGGGTCTGGCTGGAGTGCGCCTCGTGTCCCGTGACCACGGTACGCAGCACGGCGATGCCCTTGTGGGCGCTGACCACCCGCATCTCCGT
>PUOZ01000121.1 GCA_003553165.1 Thioalkalivibrio sp. | reverse complement strand
CTGCGGCGAGGCGCGCCAGCACGAAGCCATCCCCGCCATTGTTGCCAGGGCCACAGAGCACGCCGAGCGTCCGCGCCGCCGGGAAGCCTTCCGACAGCGCCTCGAGCAGGGCCGCACCGGCCCGTTCCATCAGCTTCCCGTCGCCCATCCCGGGCAGCGCCATCGCCCGGCGGTCGAGTTCGCGCATTCCTGCCTCTCCAAAGAGGCGGTTGGCAATGGGAACGGTCATCGGGTCATGATCCATATCGGAGAGACTGCCAAGGGCCATGACTGGAATCGTGCCGCAATCCCTGTCGCAAAGCCAATGCCGCGAGCTGGCCGCCCGCATCCGCGCCTGGGCGGGCGAACTCGGCTTCCAGGCGGTGGGCATCAGCCCCGCCGATGTGGGCGCGCACGCGGACCACCTGGAGCGCTGGCTGGACAGCGGCTCCCACGGTGACATGCAGTGGATGCGGGACCGGGCCGCAATGCGCCGCGACCCGTCGCTGCTGGTTCCGGGCGTGCAGCGCATCATCAGCCTGCGCATGGATTACCTGCCCCCGGACTTGGCCGACCCCTGGCAGGTCCTGGCCGATCCGGCGCGCGCCTACGTCTCGCGCTACGCCCTCGGCCGCGACTACCACAAGCTCCTGCGCCGTCGGATCCAGCAACTGGCGAACCGGATCGAGGCCGAGGTCGGCCCCTTCGGCTACCGCGCCTTCACCGACAGCGCCCCGGTACTGGAGAAGGCCCTCGCCGAACAAGCGGGTCTGGGCTGGATCGGCAAGCACACCAACCTGCTCGCCCGCGAGTCCGGGTCCTGGTTCTTTCTGGGCGAACTGTTCACCGATCTCCCGCTGCCCGTCAACGACCGGGTCGAAGCCCATTGCGGCAGCTGCACCGCCTGCCTGGACATCTGCCCCACGCGCGCCTTCCGGGGCCCCTACGATCTGGATGCCCGGCGCTGCATCTCCTACCTGACCATCGAGCACCACGGCGCGATCCCGGAACCACTGCGGCCGCTGCTGGGCAACCGCATCTACGGCTGTGACGACTGCCAGCTGGTCTGCCCCTGGAACCGCTTCGCCGAGGTGAGCGTGGAGCCCGACTTCGCGGCGCGTCACGGATTGGATACGGCATCGCTGATCGAACTGTTCGACTGGGACGAATCCAGCTTCCTCGACCGGACCGCCGGCATGGCGATCCGCCGCATCGGCCACGAGCGCTGGCTGCGCAACCTCGCGGTGGCCTTGGGCAACGGCCCGGCGAGCGCCGAGGCTCTCGCTGCGCTGAGACGGCGCTCCGAGCACCCGTCGCCACTGGTGCGCGAGCATGTGGAATGGGCCCTCCAGAGGCTCACCGGTACAACACCCGCCCCAGGGGAATGAAGCGACTCTCAGGCCCCGTTCGCGGGACGCCGTGAATACATCCCTGTAGGCTTGACGGCAGCATCCCTGCTGCCGACACCCGCGACCGGGGCCAGAGAGTCGCTTCGCCCGGCGCTATGCCCCCCTGAATAAGGAATGAAGCACTCAAACCTCGGCGAGGTGGCCCTTCACTTCCAGCCACTGCTTGCGGTCGCCGGCCCGTTTCTTCGCCAGCAGCATGTCCAGCAGGCTCGCAGTGTCGTCCCCGTCTTCCACGGTCAGGCGCACCAGGCGGCGGGTGTCCGGGTTCATCGTCGTCTCGCGCAACTGCAGCGGGTTCATCTCGCCCAGGCCCTTGAAGCGGGTCACCGCCACCTTGCCGCGCCGGTTCTCGGCGGCGATGCGGTCCAGGATGCCCTGACGCTCGGCGTCGTCGAGGGCGTAGAAGACCTCCTTGCCGACATCGACCCGGAACAGTGGCGGCATCGCCACGTAGACGTGACCGCCCTCGACCAGCGGCCGGAAATGGCGCACGAACAGCGCGCAGAGCAGCGTGGCGATATGGGCACCGTCGGAATCCGCATCGGCGAGGATGCAGACCTTGCCGTAGCGGAGGCCTTCCAGCTTGGCGCTGCCGGGGTCCACGCCCACCGCCACGCTGATGTCGTGGATCTCCTGCGATCCCAGCACCTGGTCGCAATCGACCTCCCAGGCATTCAGGATCTTGCCCCGCAGCGGCATGATCGCCTGGAACTCGCGATCGCGCGCCTGCTTCGCGGAGCCACCGGCGGAATCACCCTCGACCAGGAACAGTTCCGTGCGGGAGAGATCCTGGCTGGCACAGTCGGCCAGCTTTCCGGGCAGCGTCGGCCCCTGGGTGAGCTTCTTGCGCACCACCTTGCGCCCGGCGCGCTGGCGCCGCTGGGCATTCTGGATCGCCAGTTCGGCGATGCGCTCGCCCATCGTCGGGTGCTGGTTCAGCCACAGGCTGAAGCTGTCCTTGACCACCCCGGCCACGAACGGCGCCGCCTCGCGCGAGGACAGCCTTTCCTTGGTCTGGCCCGCGAAATTCGGATCCTGCATCTTGAACGAGACCACGTAGGCGACCCGCTCCCAGACATCGTCCGGGGCCAGCTTCACGCCCCGTGGCATCAGGCTGCGGAACTCGCAGAATTCCCGCACCGCCTCGGTGAGCCCGGTGCGCAGGCCGTTCACATGGGTGCCGCCCAACGGGGTCGGAATGAGGTTCACGTAGCTCTCGGCCACCCCCTCGCCGCCCTCCGGCAGCCATAGAACCGCCCAGTCCACCGCCTCCTTCTGCCCAGCCACCGAGCCCATGAACGGATCATCCGGCAGCCGCTCCAACCCCTCCAGCGCCTCGACCAGGTAGTCCTTGAGACCGTCGGCGTAATGCCAATGGCACTGCTCGCCGGTGACCTCGTCGGCGAAGCTCACGTTCAGGCCCGGGCACAGTACCGCCTTGGCCCGCAGCACGTGCTTCAGGCGCGGCACCGAGAACCGGGGACTGTCGAAGTACTGCGGATCGGGCCAGAACTGCAGCCGGGTGCCGGTGTTGCGCCGGGCGACCTCGCTCACGACCTCGAGGTCGCTGACCTTGTGACCGCCGGCAAAAGCCATGTTGTACTCCCGGCCGTCACGGCGGATCCAGACCTCGAGATGCTTCGACAGAGCGTTCACCACCGACACGCCGACGCCGTGCAGTCCGCCCGAGAACTGGTAGTTCTTGTCCGAAAACTTGCCGCCGGCGTGCAACCGGCCCAGGATCACCTCGACCCCGGGACATTTTTCGCGTGGATGCTCGTCCACCGGCATCCCGCGGCCGTCGTCGGTCACCGACAGGGAACCATCCTTGTGCAGGGTCAGGTCAATATTTTTCGCGAAGCCGCTGATGGCCTCGTCCACCGAGTTGTCGATGACTTCCTGAGCCAGATGATTGGGCCGCGAGGTGTCGGTGTACATCCCCGGGCGCTTGCGCACCGGGTCCAATCCCTCGAGGACTTCAATGTCGGATGCGGAATAACTCACCTGCGGCCTTCCTCCGGATGTCGGCAGGCCGTAGTGTAGTGCGGCGCGTGCCCCTGACGCACGGCCGAGCCCCGGCAATCCGACGCCGTAGGCTTGAAATCGCCGCACCCGACCCGACAATGTCCACAGACAACCGATTCCGGAGTTCTTCATGGTAGAAGCAACCAACGACCTTCTCGACGTCACCGCCGGCAACTTCGAGGCAGCCGTCATCGAGGAGTCCTTCCGCCGACCGGTCCTGGTCGACTTCTGGGCCGACTGGTGTGCTCCCTGCAAGATGCTGATGCCGGTGCTGGCGAAGCTGATCGACGAGTACGGCGGCAAGGTCCGCCTGGCCAAGGTCAACAGCGACGAACAGCAGGGTCTCGCCAGCCAGTTCGGCGTGCGCAGCCTGCCGACGGTGATGTGTTTCCGCCATGGACAGCCAGTGGACCAGTTCATGGGCGTGCAGCCCGAATCGGCGATCCGCGCCATCATCGACCGGCATGTGGAGCGGCCCTCGGACCGGATTCGGGAACAGGCGCTGGCGAAGCTGGAAGCGGGCGATGCCGCCGGCGCCGTCGCGGACATGCAATCGGCGGTTGCGAGCGATCCCGACCACCATGTGCTGAAGGTCGATCTTGCCCGGGCACTACTGGATGCCGGCGACCCCGAGGGCGCAGAGGCGCAGCTGAACCTGCTGCCGATCGACGTGCACGAACAGGAGGCCGTGAAACAGTTGCGGGCCCGTCTGGTCTTCGCGAAGACGCTGAGCGGGGCCGACCTTGCGGCACTCGAGCAGGCGGTCCGCGACAACCCGGATGACCCAGAGGGGCAGGAGCGGCTTGCCGCGGCCTACATGGTCGCCGGGCGCAACCAGGAGGCGCTGGAACTGTATCTGAAGCTGATGCAGCGCCACCGGGGCTACAAGGAGAACGCCGGACACAAGGGCATGCTCGCCGCGTTCGAAGTGCTTGGGCCCCGGCACGATCTGGTCAACCAGTATCGCCGAAAGATGGTCTCCCTGCTGTATTAGTGTCCTTCCGATCTATTCCGACTCCAGCATCATCAGCATCTCGACCACGGGGCGGAAGCCGGAGATGAGCTGGCCACTGTTGGCAATGCTCGCGGGCGTGCCGCTGATCCCCATTTCCCGGCCCAGCGCCAGATGTTCTTCCGCCGGGGTGGGGCAGTCCCTGGAGGCGACTGCGAGACCCGCCTTGGCACGGTCCATGGCATCCGTGCGGCTGTCGGCACACCAGACATCACGCATGATCTCGGGTGACTGCCGCCCAAGGACCGGGTACATGAAATAGCGCACCTTGATGCCGGCCTCGAGGTATTTCTCCATGTCGTCATGCATCTGACGGCAGAAGGGGCAGTTGGGGTCGGTGAAGACGTTCAGCGTATGCCGGACCCTGCCCTCGGGCGTGTACACGGTCAGTTCGGAGTCGGGAATTTCCGCAAAGATCTCTGCGCGCACATGGCGCTTAGCCCGCTCGGTCAGATTCTGCCGCGATTCCAGATCGATCAGGTTGCCCTGAAGCAGGAACCGTCCGTCCTCGGAGACGTAGAAGATGTCCGTTCCATAGCGGACCTCGAAGATACCGGCCATTTCCGTCGGCCGGATCGAATCCGGGCTGACGGTCGGCACGACTTCGGCCATTCGCTTCTCGATCACCTCGGTGGCGATCGCCGGGGACATGGCCATCACGGCCAGCAGGGAAATCAAGGTATTTCGCATCATCAGCATGCAACCGTCTCGTCAAGTGAAAAAAACCGGTGGAGTGTAACACCGGGCTGGAGTGTGGGACTGCGCGCGGACCCAAGAGTTGCGTCAACCCCTTGGGTGATGCCGCGCGTGGAGGGCCTGCAGGCGCGCGCGCGCCACGTGCGTATAGATCTGCGTGGTGGACAGGCTGCTGTGTCCGAGCAGCTCCTGAACCACGCGAATGTCAGCACCGCGGTCGAGTATGTGGGTCGCAAAAGTATGCCGGAATGTATGCGGACTCACGTGCTTCACGATTCCCTTCTCAATTACGCGCTTTCGGATGATCCCGGCGACCCCCCGCTGCGTGATCCGTTGGCCGTTGGCGTTGATCACGAGCGCCTTCTCGTTGCGCACCCCGAGCCGAACCAGACGTTCGGATCGCAACGGCAGATACTCCCGGAGGACCCGTCGCGCCGGAGCACCCAGAAACACCATTCGATCCTTGCGGCCCTTTCCATGTACGAGCACCCGTCCTCGCCTGAAATCGATGTCGTCAAGATTCACGGTAACGAGCTCGCTGATCCGACACCCGGTGGAATACAGCAACTCGAGGATGAGCCGGTCTCGCACGGAGGCGAAGTCGTCCCCCTCGATCGTCAGCAGCTCGGAGATCTCGTCCTCGAAGAGAAAGCCGGGAAGCCGGCCCGGCGTTCTGAGCCCTCGAACCCCTTCGAGCGGCGACCCCGCCGACCGTCCCGTACGCTCGAGAAACCGGAAGTACCCCTTGAGCGAAGACAGGCTGCGATTCACCGTGCTGACCGCGGCGTTCTGCCGGGACAGATGTGCTACATACCGACGCGCAACCGCGGCGTCGACGCCGTCTTCGTCCAGCCCGTTCCGGGACAGCCAGCCGGCGAAGGCGCAGAGGTCGCTGCGGTACGCACGGATGCTCGCATCGCTCAGGTTCCTCACGCTGCGCAGGTACGCCAGGTACTCCTGCGCATGAGAGAGCGCCACCCTGGCCGGGCTGCGGTCCGACGTTCGATTCATCTCGACGCCTCACCGGAGATCGACAGCCGCACGAGCTCGATTCGCCGCCGCGCGGCCTCCTCCGCGGAGCGGGGTTCCGGAACGCACCGGTCAGCATGGCCCGGCGCACGAACGTCTCGAGTCATCTCGATCCCCCACTCCCGGAATACCTCGCTCGCGGAATCGATGATCGGAGCTCCGTCCGCGGCGAGCGCCGCGCTGCCCGCGCCGCGCGCGCCTTCTATGCCGGCCCGATGCACGAACAGATCGCGCCCCTGATCGAGTGCATAGTCGGCGGTGATCAGCGCACCGCTCTTCGCGGGCGCCTGCAGCACGATCACGGCGCGCGACAGCCCACTGATGATGCGGTTGCGTGCCGGGAAGTGGTACTTCACAGGGGGGACGCCGGGAGCATACTCGCTGAGGAGGAAACCGCCGCGATCGAGCATCCGGGCTGCGACGCCCCGGTGTGCGGAGGGCGTGATCAGGTCGACTCCGGAAGCAAGCACGGCCCCGGTGATTCCGTGTTCCATCGCCCCGAGATGGGCCTCGACGTCGATGCCCCGCGCGAGACCCGAGACGACCGCCACGCCGGAGCGAGCGAACTCTCCGGCAAGCGTGCGCGCTGCGATCGCTGCCGACGCGCCCGGGTCCCGCGTCCCGACGAGCGCGACCATAGGCCGGTCAATGGCCGGGAGCTCGCCGCGCAGATAGAGCAGGTAGGGAGGGTCATAGATCTCCTGCAGCGCCGCGGGGTAGCGCCGGTCGTACAGAGAGAGCGCGTGGCATCCTCGAGCCCTCAGAAAGCTCAGGTCGCGTTCGGCGCGTCGAAGCAGGTCGTCGGGCCGGCTCTCCATCCGGGCGATCGGCCGCCCGAGGATCTGCGAGAGCAGCGCCGGAGTCAACGCACGGAAGAACTCTTCGGTGTCGACGAGTTCCTCCAGCGTCTGCTTTTCCGAAGGTCGGACAGTGAGTCGGTTGATGG